>DASQNL010000117.1:0-3413 GCA_035644995.1 Pyrinomonadaceae bacterium
AATGGCCGGCCTATGATCAAATGTCCCTCCGGGACACACAGCTTTACTTTTCAGACAGCTTCTTAAAGATTTTAAGGAGTTTCCAACGGCAAACGGAGGGTGAAAATTGCGCCGCCCGTGGGTGCGTTCGCGGCCGAGAGCGTGCCGCCGTGTTCGGCGACGACGCGGTGCGCGAGGGCGAGGCCGATGCCGTGGCCTTTGGTCTTAGTGGTGAAGAAGGGGATGAAGATGCGTTGAAGCTCGGAGGGCGAAAGTCCCGTTCCGGTGTCCTCGATGGAGAGGACGAGCCAGTCGCCGCCGTGCTCGTCCGTCTCCACCTGCCCGTGCGCGCCGACGCGCCGCTGCCCGCCGTCGTGCGCGCGCGCGTCGTCGAACGCCTCGGCCGCGTTGCGCAGCAAATTGAGCAACGCCTGACGCAGCATCAACTCGTCGGCGCGCACTTCGGGAAACACGCCGGAGACGGAGAACGCGACGCGTCGTTCGTCATAGAGAGGTTGTAGTTCGGCGGCGCAATCGGCGAGCAGTTCGGCGGGCGAGACTTCTGAGAGTTGGAGCGGCTGCGGGCGCGCGAAGTTGAGAAACGCCGTGACCATCTGCGAGAGATTGCGGACTTCTTGCAGGAGCGCGGAGGCGGCGCCGCGCCCGTCGTCGCCGAGTTCGAGGTTTTGTAAAAGCTGCGCGTAGCCGTGGAGCGTGGCGAGCGCGTTTTTGAATTCGTGCGCCAGCCCCGCCGACATCTCGCCCAGACTTTCCAGATTCCTTTTGAGCGCGACCGCCTCGCGCAACTGCGCCACCTCCGTGATGTCCGTAAGCAAACAGAGCGCGCCGCGCGCCGCCCCGCGCGCGGGTTGCGGATCGACCGGCGCGACCGTGACGCCGAACTGGCGCGCGCGCCCGTCGCCCGTGGTCGCAGAGACTTCCATGCGCCGATAGAGTTCGCCCGTTTGCAAACAACGCTCGACCATCTCGGACAGTTCCGGCGAGAGTCGCAGCAGGGTCTTGAGGTGTTGCCCGGTGGCGTCGGCCTCCGTATCGAGCAGGGCGCGCGCCGGGGGATTGATGATCGTCACGATGCCTTGCGCGTCGAAAGCGACGAGGCCGGACGGAACGCTCGCCACCACGCGCTCGTTGAACATCTCGGCCGACGCGGCGCGCGCGCTCGCCTGCGCGCTCAACTGCTCCAACTCGTGTTGCTGCGCGCGCAACTGCGCCACTACCGCCTGAAACGTCTCAAGCACAAATTCCGTCTCGTCGCGCGCGCCCTCGGCACGCGCGGCCACGGGCGCGCGTTCGGCCTCGCCGACGAGTTGCCGGTATGGGCGCACGAGCCAGCGCGGCAACAGGAAGATGCCGGGCAGGCTCACGAGCAGCGTGAGCGTGAAGACCGCGAACAGCACGGGCGGGCGCACGCTCCGCTCCGGCGGCGTCATGGCGACCAGCGTCAGCGTGAACAGATTAGCGACGAGCAGCAGCCCGACGACCAACGCCAACACCAACTGCACGCGATTTTCGTAACGAGGCAACATAAAATAGAGGTCAGAGGTCAGAGGTTAGAGGTTAGTAAGAAGTAGGTTTTGTTTTAACTGACCTCTGACCTCTGACCTCTGACCTCTGCTTTTAAGGAATGAAGTGCCCGACATACCAATCGATGATGTGCCGGCCGACCAGTAGGCTCATGATCGCGCCGATGCCGAGGAAGATGCCGAAGGGGAGGAGCATTTGCATGTCGCGCTCGCGTCGCCAGAGCATGAGGCCGACGCCGGCCACCGAGCCGCCCACGACGCCGAGAAAGATCGTCAGCACCGTTAGCGGCCAGCCGAGATATGCGCCCACCATGAACAGCATCTTCACGTCGCCGAGTCCCATCGCTTCGACGCCGCGCAGGCGTTCCCACAGCCAGCCCATCAGCCACAGCGAGCCGCCGCCGACGGCCGCGCCGAAAAGCGCGCCCGCGAGCGAGACCGCCCAGAGCGGCCGGCCTTCGAGCAGCCCTTCGCTTAAAAACGCGAGGCCGTAAACGTTCGGCACGAGCGCGCGGGCGACGAGCGCGAAGGCGAAGCCCGGCAGCGTGATCACGTCCGGCAGGATCATGTGCTCGGCGTCGATGAAAACGAGCGCGACGAGCGCGGCGACGAAAACGAGATCGAAGGGCAGCGCGAGCGTCAGCCCGTCGTGGAGAAAGACGAGGCCGAAGAGGAGCGCGGTGAGGGCTTCGATGGCCGGGTAGCGCGCGGAGATCGAGCCGCCGCAGGCGCGGCAGCGTCCACGCAACACGAGGAAACTGAGGATGGGAATGTTGTCGTAAGGCCGGATGGCTGTGTCGCAGGCGGGGCAGCGCGAGTTGGGGAAGACGATGGACTCCCGGCGCGGCACGCGATGAATGACCACGTTGAGAAAGCTGCCGATCAGCGCGCCGATGGTTGAGACGAAGATGAGTGCGAGGGGGAAGGGCACGAGCGAGAGGTCGGCGTAAGAAGTTAGGTTTTGCAGTTGAGCCATCCTATCAGAGTCATTCGCGCGAAGGGCGCGCCGGGAAGTTGCGGCCGGGCTGACCGGCGTGCTTGACGCCCGCATCGAACTTTAAGCATATTAAAGGTTCGCGGGGGTTTACGAAAGACCTAATTTTTTAACGAATCCAAGGGAAACGCAGGCGCATGAATTCGCGCAGACCAATCATCGCGGTGGCGGTCGTCGGCGTGATTATCGTCGCCGTCCTCACTTTCGTCCCCTATTCGCTCACGATGGTCAAGCGGGCGGGGCACGACGTGGCCGCCGCCGTGCAGACCTCGCTCGGCCAAGAACCGTCGCCCGCCTTCGAGGCTGAGATGCGCCAGCCCATCGTGCCGCAGTACGACGTGGCGCAATGGTACGGCGTGCGCGGCGAAGAACCGGAGCGGCACGGCGTCCTGATCCAGACGCTCGACGGCCGCCGCGTCTTCGCCTCGCACAACGCCGACACGACTTTCAACCCCGCCTCGCTCGCCAAACTGACCGTGACGCTCGTCGCGCTCAAAAGACTCAGCCCCGATTATCGTTTCATGACGCGCGTCTACACCGACGGCGAAGTTGACGCCGGGGGCGTGCTCGGCGGCAATCTCTACCTCGCGGGCAACGACCCGTCCTTCGGCGACGCCTCGGCGAATCTGATCGCGAAGGAATTGCGCGCGCGCGGCGTCTCGCGCGTGAAGGGCAAGATACTCGCCGCGCCGGGCTTCTCCTTCAACTACAACGAGCGGGCGGAAGAGTCTGTGGAATACGCGGCGCGCGTGATGCAATTCAAACAGTCGGGGACGGGGATGGAAGAGGCGCGGGGCACGGAGCTGTTCGCGCTCTCCTCCAACCCGCTCGGCGAAATTCTGCTCTACATGAACGCGCACTCGAACAACTTCGTGGCCGACCGTCTCGGCGCGTTT
>DASQNL010000118.1:0-1975 GCA_035644995.1 Pyrinomonadaceae bacterium
CGGGCGCGGACGAGACGGCGGCGCAGTTGCGCTTGTTCCGTCTCCCACCCGGCGCAGAAGGCCGCGGGGTCGCCGTCGAAGGCTTCCCGGCGGGTGATGATCTCGACGCGTTCTTCGATGTCCGTGGCGGTGCGAATCTCCGTGTAGAGGCCGAAGCGGTCGAGCAGTTGCGGCCGGAGTTCGCCTTCTTCCGGATTGCCCGAACCGGCGAGCACAAATTCCGACGGGTGCTCGATTGAGACGCCTTCGCGTTCGACGCGGTTGCGCCCCGAAGCGGCCACGTCGAGCAGCAGATCGACGAGGTGGTCTTCGAGCAGGTTCACCTCGTCGATGTAGAGAAAGCCTCGATGCGCGCGCGCCAGCAGACCCGGCTCGAAAGTCTTGACGCCCTCCTTGATCGCGCGTTCGAGATTGATCGCGCCCGCGACGCGATCCTCCGTCGCGTTCAGCGGCAGATCGACCACGGGCACGCGGGCGCGCTCTTTCGGCAGCGCGCCCGTGGCGGCGAGACGCGCCCGGCAATCGCCGCAGAGATTCGCCCCGGACGCCGGGTCGCAGCCGTAGAGACAGCCGCGCACTTTCGAGATGGGCGGCAGCAGTTCGGCCAGCGCGCGCACGGCCGTCGATTTGCCCGTGCCGCGATGCCCCATGATGAGCACGCCGCCGATGGAAGGCGCGATGACGTTGAGGAGCAGACCTAGTTTCAACTCCTCCTGCCCCACGATAGCCGCGAAGGGATAGACGCATCGCAGGGGCGCGGGGGCGACGCGCCGCACGGAAGGCGTCTGCGCGATTCGTTTTTTGGGAGTCTCGGTGGGTCGCGTCATCTGGCTGTGGCTGCGGGCGTCGCCTCCGGATGGGAAGCGCGAGTTTGAATGAACTACGTTCGCGCCGTTCAAAAAAGAGTTTCGATTCTCGCGGGAGACGCGAGGGGCGCGCGCGCTCTCATCCGAGACGGTCGGGGAGCGTGGCCGGGGCGACTCGCAAGGCCGCGTAGCGTCGCGTCAACACGTGGCCGACGAGCGAGAGCGCGGCGACGGCAAAGAGCGAGAGGACGACGGGCGCGCTCACGGCCGTCGCCGCCGAACCCGCGCTCACGGCCGAATGCACGGCAATCGCATAGACGTAAGACTTGAGAGCCATCGCCGCGACGGTGGCGAGCAGCAGGCGCACGGGCGAGATGCGCGCGAGACCGGCCGCGTAGTTGACGACGCCGTGCGGAGTGGGCGCGAGCCGCAAGCCGAAGAGTGCGAGGAAGCTCGAATGGGTCGAGAGGAAACGCTGCACGCGCCCGTCGCGAAAACGCTCCGCCCAAGAGCCGCCGACGAAGCGCGCGAACGCGTAGCCGCCCGCCGCGCCGAGCACGCAGCCCGTCGTCGTGATGACGGTTGACCAGTGCGGCGGGAACAAGAGCGGCGTGAGAATCAGGAAATAAGAGGCCGTCAGGCAGCACGTCAAACTCGCGCCCATGATGAGGATGATAACGAACGCCGTGAAGAGACTTGCGCCGCCCGCCTGCCACTGCTCCGGCGAAGCCCACGCCCCGCCGCGACCGTACAGCGCGAAGGCAACCACTAACGTCAGCAACCCGGCCGCGACGCGTCCGGCCGTCGCGCGCCCGTCTCGCCGCTCGACTTGAACTTTCCCGCCCGTCTGTTCTCGCTCTGCCATACGCACGCTCAAAGTTTTTCGTCCCGGAGTTTCGCCGCGTCGCGTTAAGGCTCGATTGACATTCGCAGCACCGTGTTCATCGGCTGCCGTTCGGTCTTCCCCGTCTTCGAGACGATGACGAGCACGCCGTTCTCGACCGTCACGCGGCGGATGCCCGCCATGTCGCGCTCGAACGTTTCGCCGTCGCGCATGACGAGGACGAGCCGCGCGCTCGCCGGGGCGGGCGGCGCGGCGGATTCCGCGGGCGACGCGGGAACGCTCTCGTCGGGCGTCGCGGTGGTTCTTCTCGCCGTGGTGGAATTTC
>DASQNL010000119.1:0-8939 GCA_035644995.1 Pyrinomonadaceae bacterium
AGGATGGAAATTCGGCTTGTCGGCGCGAGCCTGAACGGCGCGACGCCGAACGGCGAGGCGGAGTTTCGACGCGATGCGGAGGGTAGCCGCCGCCTGAGAATCAGGATCGAGAACGTGAACTTGCCCGACGGCACGACGCTGAACGTGCTCGTCGATAACGTGCGCGTCGGCCAGATGATCATTGATTCTCTCAAGGGCGAGATCGAACTCAGAACCGATCACGGCCAGACGACGCCGCCCGTCGTCAACGGTACGGGCATCGTCATCTCGGATCGCACGGGCACGACCATCATCGCGGGCACGTTCTCGCAATCGCTTCCGACCCCCGGCGCAACTCCGAGTCCGACGCCTGCCGCGACGCCCGGCCCCGGCGGCGAAGTCCGCGTGCGCATTCCGCTCGCGGGCGCAAGCATCAGAGGCATGATGCCGCAAGGCCACGCGGATTTCCGCCAACGCCCGGACGGCCGCCGCTTAAACGTCGAGATTCAAGACGTGAACCTGCCGGCGGGAACGACATTCAGAGTTCTGGTCAACAACGTGAGCATCGGCCAGATCGTGCTCAACTCCTTCTTCCGCGGCGAGCTTGAGTTGAACACGAACGACGGCCACGCCGTTCCCGTCGTCGCTAACGGCACGACGGTCGCCGTCGTCAACAACACGACCGGGGCGACTATCTTGGCCGGTCTGTTCGGCGCGATTGTCCCGGCGGCCAACCCGCTCGAAGACGGCAACTTCTTCGTGCGCCAGCAGTATCTCGACTTCCTCAACCGCGCGCCCGAACAGGGCGGACTCGACGCCTGGCTCGGCGTGCTCGGCAGATGCCCGAACAGCGGCTATGGTTCGACCCATCCCGATTGCGACCGCGTGCAAATCTCTTCGGGCTTCTACCGCTCGCCGGAATTCAGCGGGCGCGGCTTCTTCGTCTATCGCCTCTTCGATGCCGCCCTCGGCCGGATGCCGCGCTATGCGGAGTTCATGCCCGACATGGCTCGTCTCGGCACGCCGCAAACCGCCGCCGAGTTGGAATCGAGCAAGGCGGCCTTCGTCGCCGAGTTCATGGCGCGGCCGGAGTTCAACGGCATCTACAGCGGGCTGACGACGGCGGCCAACGCCGAGGCGTTCGTCGCCAAGCTGGAGAAAACCGCCAACCTGACGCTCGCCAACCGCGCCCAACTCATCTCCGAGATGAAAGCCGGCTCGAAGACGGCGGCGCAGACGCTCCGCGCCTTCATCGAGAGCGAGGAAGTGCAGACGCGCTTCTTCTATCGCGGATTCGTCGCCATGCAGTACTTCGGCTACCTGCGTCGCGACCCCGAACCGGCGGGCTTCGAGGCATGGGTGAACGTCTTGACCTACGGTGCGCCGAACGTCCAGACGGGCGACTACCGCACCCTCATCTTCGGCTTCCTGCACTCGTTTGAATATCGCAACCGTTTCGGTCAGCCCTAAATTACCGGCGGAGCGTTTGCGACTGTTCAGCGTATGCTGAAATCACCCGGAGGCGTTGATTCAAGTCAACGCCTCTTTTTTTCTTTCGATTTCAATTACAAGCACAACCGTCCGAACGCCGTCGGCCGAAGACCGGGGCGGGCGAAGGCACGTGATCCTCCGCCCGCCTACCGGCCACCTACGCGCCATGATACTTACGGGGCGACGACCGACATGGCGGCCGTCGTGAAGGCGATGATGACGGCGACGACGCCGACCCGGAAGCTCGTCCAACGCGTGCGCCGGAGCGGGACACGGAAGGAACTTTCTCTCGGCTCCGTATTCAAGCGACCGCCCCTCCTCACATCAGCCTGCCACGATGTTTTGTATCAAATGGATAATAGAAAAGACGGAAAGTTACGGGGTGTCGGCGGGAGCTTCGATGATGGTTTTCAGGGAACGAGAGTCCGCGACGAGTCGCGCCGACGCGCGTAAATAGTTATTCTGTTTTTCCCGATACTCGCTGCCGCCGGGCGCAACCGGTCTCGCCTTCTCGTCAATCCACCTGATCAGTTTGCCGTCGCTAAAATAGAAGCGGTTCTCGGTTGACCGCGCCACCTTCCCCGAAAAAGGCTCCGTGTACGTGTCCTCTTTGCGGAAGACGAAAATCAACTTCTCATCCCAATAATAAAAATCTTCAAACGACCTGCCCGTCTCTCCCAGATTGATTGTCGCTATTTTCATAACGACTTTGCCGTCGAAATAAGCGACCAACTCGCCGCCCTCCGTCGAGAAGCCCGACAACTCTTTCTTGACCCTTCTGTATTTCCCCAAGCTCCGGTTAATGATCGCGTATCGCTGGCGGATGGAGGAGATGGCGTCCGCCGGCTGCAAGCTAACGGCGGAAAGCGTCGCGCTCCGGCCGGTCAAACCGCCGGAAACGGAGAGGGCGGCAAGAGCCAGCATCAGGATTTTCTTCATGGATGTTCTTCCCGTTTAGCCCGTTGGAAAATATCGGCGTTAAGCGAAACGTTCATCGCGCGGCGCGCTCAACGTCGCGCCTTCCGAAAGACTCCGTTGAAACGCACATTCACGCCGCCGCATTCGGAGTTATCTCTGGCGACCAGATAATCGCCCACCAACTTGAGCGATACCCGGCACTCTTCTTCGACGAGGCCGAGTTCATTGCCTTGCGGTCGCGCGACGGCCTCAACCCCGCCCACGTGCGCGTTCGCGCCCGTCCCTTCCCAGATGCCGTAGCCTTTAACTTTGAGAGAATCGGTCTTGCCGTCGCGCCGGATGGTCAAAGATTTTCCGTCGTACTTCCATACCCCGATCCAGTCTTTTAAGATCGGGGGCGCGGCCGGCGTCGTGGGTATCACCAGTTTATCCGCCGGCAGCCAGCCGACCGTCTCGCCGCCCTTCCCCTTTTGATACCAACCGCAAATCCATTTGCCGTACTTCCGCGAAACCACAACTTCATCTCCCGTGATGAGGTAACGCTTCGTCTCACACTTGACCGTGTAGCTTGGGCAGTCGTCGTCATCGTTGAAGAAGTGAACGCGGGCTGTCCAGTTGCCGCCGACCTTCGCCAACTTGAACTCCGCGTCGTCGGAAGGGAATAGCCCGTTGCGGCACCAGTTGGCCGGATAGTCTTCGGCCTGCTGCGCCGTCGTGGCGACGACGGCACACAGCATCAACAGCCCTGTCAGAATCACTCTCGCCGGCCGGGATATTTTCATCTCGCTCTCCAAGTTTAATTGGTAACCTTGAATTTCACCGTATACTTGCCCGGAGACGGCGCGGAGCTGATGACAAACAGGTAATCTCCGCTTTGCGTCAGACGGTCTGGGCTAAAGGTGTCGATTCCCGGTTCTTCGCCTTCGCTTTTGTTCGGATAATAAAATGAGATGCTGCACCCGATGGCGTCGACTTCTACTTGCTGACCCGCTTTCATATTGAGCAAAAAGGTTCTGCTCTCGTCCTTCGTTCTAAACACCACGGGGAAACTCGCCGAATTTCTACCCTTCGCGAATTGAACTCTTTCCGCCCTCTTCGCCAGAGCCGCGTAGCTTTCCTTGCAGGACATAAAATCAGCGAAGCTGACTTCGTACTTATTGGTGTCGTAGTTTTTGCCGGAGAATTTGATCCGGAGCAACTCCTTACCGCCGGACTTCGCCAGAGTCCAAACCAAACTCTTCATCTCCGACGGCGAGACATCGGGCAGCTTGTTATCGGCAAACGCGACGGTCAAAGTGTTGCCTTTAAGCGTTCCGTCAAATTCGTATGTGGCATCGGCCGGACTGTCGTCGTTGCCGCCGCCCGCGACCACGAATGTGCCCTCCACCTTGCTCCCGTTAGTCCTGAAAGTGACGACGCGTTCCCCCTGCAACCAATCCGCGCGAAAACATTTCGATACGCTCTGCGCGCCGACTAGAGTGCCCGCGCCCGGAGAGAGATAAATCAATGTGAGTGCAAATGCCGCCGTCAAGTTTTTCATGTGCGTATCCTTGAAGTGTTTGTTTCCCTGTGACCGGGATGCGAGCAACAATCTATCGGCTTCATTCAGACAAAAGCCGTCATTTCAGTTGAACCCTCGACGCGTTTGCGGAGGCGGGCTTTTTCTTCAGCCGGTGGTTTGCCGTGAACCCTCTATCCGATGCAATGGCAACTTTGATTTTATAGTTCCCCGTTTTCTCGATCCCACCCTCACACTCGTCAATACCTAACATAGAATCGCCGTTGACGACAGCCTTTCCCTTAAATTTGCGCCCCTCGCACACGGCATCATTAACTCTATCAAAGGCCGCCCGCCGTAAGCCGGTACGGAGCAAGCACAGCGCGTTGAGCCAGAACGTAATCCAACGGGAGTGTGTGATATTTATGCGAGGCGTGAATGCTTTGCCGGCAGGGTCTCATCTGAACTCTTCAGGTCGGCAATCTTTAAACTGAGCCACTTCCTTCAATGTCAGCGCCTTATCGACGCCCGACATAGAAACGGGCAGCCAATCGGCTGCCCGTCACTTATTGCGTTGATGGATGGCCAGGGACGGAGTCGAACCGCCGACACCCTGATTTTCAGTCAGGTGCTCTACCAACTGAGCTACCTGGCCTTAACTTCATCTTCCGCAATGAAGGGCGCAAGTATAGGGAGACTCCGAGTCCGCTGTCAACTTTGCGTCGCCGTTTATGAAATTTGTCGAATTAGTCACAAAAAAGCGTTGACAGTTTTGTGAAGGCGTGTATAATCCTCCCTGTTTAGGATGAGCCGGTCGCCACAAACCGGTTAGTCGAGAGACAACATCTGAGACCGATACTTAGACGCCCGCCCGTGCCAGCTCGGACGCCGAACCGCCCCCCGGTTTTCGCTCCATCCGAGCTGGCACAGCTTTTTACCAAGAAAGCGTATATTTCCCAGATAATTCAATATTCGGCAAAAATCTCGGGCGTCAATTTTCGAGGCGAGGGCGCGCGCCGTTTCAAGCGAAGCACCGTTTGAGAAACGCGAGCAGGTCGGCGACGGTCGCCTGCGCGTTCGCGTCGTGCCCTCCGGTGAGGTCTATGACGCCGCTTTCCATCGCCGCCGAACCGATTAAAGCCGCCATGGCTTTGGTGTGGTGATGGTGCGAGACGAGCACGTCGTCGGGCGCGGAGTAGAAGCGAAAGCGGCGTCCCGCGTAGGTGACGGGCGGGAGCAGGATGGGATCGTGGCCGGCGGTTTTGGCGTCGTAGTCCGAGCCGTCGGCGGCGATGCCGTAAGCTGCCCGGATACCCCGCGCCATGAAAGGGTTGTCGTCGTATTGACGGCGGAGGTTTAAGACCGCGCTGTACAAAGCCGCGCCGCGCAAGGGGATGCGCCCGTCGGCGCACGCGAGCATCGTCGCCAGACCGCCCATCGAACTGCCGATCATGGCGACCTGTTCCGGGTTCACGCGATAGTGGTCTCTGATGTAACCGAACATCTCAACGTTCGCGTCGATGGCGGCCTGATTGCCCCAATTGTTGGCTCCGGTCGCGGGATTATCGGTGAGGCGCGAGGCGGCGACGATGTAGCCTTCTTCGAGTAGCGCGGTGAGGAGGGGACGGTACGCGGGCAGGTCGTGAAACTGTCGTTCCGTTAAGCCGGCGGCGTGGTTGACGATGACCAGAGGGCGCGCCTGCTTGAAGCCCTCTTTACGCGCGATGAGCGCGGGCGTCGTCAGGAACTCAACGTGCTCGTAGCGATAAGACAGGCGGTTGTAACCGCGCAGCCGACTCGTCGCGCGCCCGACCTCGTCATCCGTCAGCGCGCGGTCATACATGCAGACCTGCCGCACCCGACCCGCTCCCGGCCCCAACGTAAACGCGGTGAAGGCCGACGGCGATTCCGCGGGCGTGATGGTTTCAATCGCCGCGCCGTCAACGAAGAAGGTGATGCTGTCGGCCGAGTTCTGGCGCATGCACAGAATTGTCCACTCCGGGCTATAACCCGCAGGCACAGTTCCCTGCGCTCCCGACTTCTTATACAAGCCCCATCCGGTGCCCGGATGCGGGCCTGAAAAAATGTGGTTGTTCACATTGAACTTCAACAGGTAAGCGAAGGGGAACGGCGACTGGTGGCGCGCGACGACGAAGAACGTTCTCTGCGCGCCCGCTGGGACGGTGACCGTCAAGCGCTTCGTCGCATCGTCGGCGGATACGTAGGGCAACCCGTCTTCCCATTCGGCCGCGTGATATGTCAGACGATGCGCCGCGTCGTTCGTCACGCCGTCGTGCCCCTCGCCCGTGAGGTCAGGCCACACATGCAGGGGCGAACCATCGGCCAACCCCTTGAGCCTGAACGCGTCGAGCAACAACCTCATGCCGCGACGCGACGGAAACTCCGGCATCTTACGCGGGGGCTGCTCTCGTCTCAGCCGGTCTTCTTTTGAAACCATCGCGCATCCCCTTCGCTAAATAACGGCCGCCGGACGCCCCTGCGTTCCGTGCGGACGGGCGCACCCGCCGAACTTCAAATCTCTCCGCTGACTTTCGCGCGTTGAAATAGACGGCTCGCCTCCGCACGGGCTTCGGCGATCACTTCCCGCTCGCTCACGGTCGTCAGTTCCCGCTCGCGCAAGACGACGCGACCGTCTATGACCACCGTCCTCACGTCCGTCGCCTCGGCCGCGTAGACGACGGCCGAAACTATGTCTGGGCGCGGCGTCAGGTGCAGGCCGTCGAGCGCGACGACCGTGACATCGGCGCGCTTCCCCGTCTCAATCGTCCCCGTCTCCCGCTCAAGTCCGAGCGCGCGTGCGCCGTCTATCGTCGCCATGCGCAGAACGCGGCGCGCGGGCAGCGCGTCCGCGCCGTGCGTCGCCTTTTGCAGCAGCGCGGCCGTGCGCATCTCCGTGAACATGTCGAGGCGGTTGTTGCAGGCCGCGCCGTCCGCGCCGAGCGAGACGGAGACGCCGCGCGCGAGCATCTCCACGACCGGCGCGATGCCCGAACCGAGTTTGAGATTCGACGAGGGGCAATGCAGGACGTGCGTGCCGGTGCGCGCGAGGATGTCGAGTTCGTCCGCATTCAGGTGGACGCAGTGTGCGAGCGCGACGTGCGGCGCGGCGAGGCCGAGCGAGGAGAGATATTCGATGTTGCGCATGCCCGTCGCGCGCTCGACCATCTCGATCTCGGTGCGATTCTCGGAAGCGTGCGTGTGGACGAGCACGCCGCGTTCGCGCGACAGGCGGGCGACCTGTGCGAGCAACTCGCGCGTGCAACTTACGGCGAAGCGCGGCGCGAAGCAGGCGCGGATGCGTCCCCCGGCGCGCCCGTGCCACTCTTCCACGAGCGCGAGCGATTCGCGGATGGAGGCGTCCGTCCGCTCGAAAAGCTCCGCGGGCACGTCGTCGCCTCCGTCCATCATGCACTTGCCGACGGTGGCGCGAAATCCCGTCTCTTCGACCGCACGGAAAACTTCCGCCGTGTGCCGCACCGTCTCCATCGTCAGCGCAGAGGTCGTGCCGCCTTTGATCATCTCGGCGATGCCGAGCCGCGCCGAGGCACGGATGGAGGCGGGCGTGTGCGCGGCCTCCAGAGGCCACACGCGCCGTTTCAGCCAATCGATCAACGGCAGGTCGTCGGCCGCGCCGCGAAAGAGCGTCTGGCAGAGGTGGATGTGCGTCTGCACGAAGCCGGGGAGGACGGCCGCGCCGCGCGCGTCGATCACCTCGTCGGCGTCTTCCGTCGTCTCGCCGACCGACGCGATCCGGCCGTCGCGGATCAACACATCGCCCGTCACGATTTCGTCGTTGACGTTCATCGTGATGATCGCGCCGCCCTTGATGAGAATGGAATTGGTCATGTGTGTGCCGCCGGTCGCGTCGAGCGGCCACGATTATGCTTTGAGGCTCCCGCGCTGTAAAGAGATAAAAGGCGAGCCGCCGCCGGGTCGTCTCAACAGTTAGTTGAAGACGACCCGGCGGCGGCTCTCGACGGGGCTGGCGGCGCGGCCGCTTTTAGTTGCCCGCGGCCGATTCGGCCTTTTTAGACTTCTCGGCCTTTTCCGCTTTGTCGGCCTTTTCGGCCTTCTCGTCCGCCGTCTCGCTGACGGGGATGCCGAGCGCGGCGCGCACTTCGCTCTCGATGCGCCCGCGCAGTTCCAGGTTATCCTTCAAGGTCTGCTTCGAGTTGTCGCGCCCTTGACCGAGCCGCTCGCCCTTGTAGGAAAACCACGCGCCGGACTTGTCGACGATTTTGTGGAGCACGCCGAGATCGATCAGGTCGCCCTCGCGCGAGATGCCCTCGCCGTACATGATGTCGAACTCGCACTCGCGGAAGGGCGGCGCAACCTTGTTCTTCACCACCTTGACCTTCGTGCGGTTGCCCACCACGCGGTCGCCGTCCTTGATCGCGCCGATGCGGCGGATGTCGAGCCGCAGGGAGGAGTAGAACTTCAACGCGCGCCCGCCCGTCGTCGTCTCAGGCGAACCGAACATGACGCCGATCTTCTCGCGAATCTGGTTGATGAAGATGAGGGTCGTGTTAGACGAAGAGACGATGGCCGTCAGTTTACGCAAAGCCTGCGACATCAGGCGCGCCTGCAAGCCCGGCAAACTGTCGCCCATCTCGCCGTCCAACTCCGCGCGCGGCACGAGGGCGGCCACCGAGTCGATGACGATCACGTCCACGCCGTTCGAGCGCACGAGCGCCTCGCAAATTTCCAACGCCTGCTCGCCCGAATCCGGCTGCGAGATCAACAGGTCGTCGATGTTCACGCCGAGTTTCCCGGCATACTCCGCGTCCATCGCGTGCTCGGCGTCGATATAGGCGGCGACGCCGCCGACGCGCTGCGCTTCCGAGACGATGTGCAGGGCGAGCGTGGTCTTCCCCGAAGATTCCGGGCCGTAAATTTCCACGACGCGCCCGCGCGGGACGCCGCCGATGCCGATGGCCGCGTCAATCGAGAGCGCGGTCGTCGAGATCGCCAGAATGTCCGCGACTTCCCGCTCGCCGAGACGCATGATCGAGCCTTTGCCGAATTTCTTTTC
>DASQNL010000120.1:0-3329 GCA_035644995.1 Pyrinomonadaceae bacterium
GGCGCGAACTTGCCGGCGGCGGCCGCCCGCGCCGTCGCGCGGCCGAGATTCGTTCAGCGTACCGTGTTCCAGACGAAGGTGAAAGCCGGTTCGCTGCGGTCGGAGAGAAACGACCAGCCGTGCGCGCCGGGCGCGAGCGTGTATTCGTGCGCGACGCCGGCCGCTTTCAGCACGGCCGAGAGTTGCGCGTTGCCGCGCTCGAAACCGTAGCGGTCGCTCTCGCCGATGTCGAAATAAATTTTCAGACGCTTGATGGCGGCGGCGTTCGCGCGCGCGAGGTGGAGCGGGTTGTTGGCCTGAAAGAACGCGGGGTCGGGCGGCAGGCCGAAGAGTTTCGTCGCCAGGTCGTAGCGATGCTTCGCGCCGCGATCTTCGAGCGACTTCGGCGGTTGCGGCAGTTCGTCGAAGAGGGCTGCGCTGTGCGCGGCGACGCCCGCGAAGAGTTCCGGGTGCTTGAAGGCGATCAAGAGCGCGCCGTAACCGCCCATCGAGATGCCTTCGATGAGACGCGAGCGCGGCGCAGGCAGCGTGCGGTAAGTCTTATCCACGAAGGGCAGGAAGTCGCGGACGATGGCGTCTTCGTAGCGCGTGCCGTCACGCGCGTTGAGGTAGAAACTGTTCGCGCCGTAGGGAATGGCGACGATAAACTCGCCCACCTTCGAGGCCGCGCGCAGGGCTTCGAGTTTCGCCTCGATGCAGCGGCTCTCCCAATCGCGTTCGTCGTTGTTGAGGCCGTGCAGGAAGATGACGAGCGGGTACCGCTGCGAACTCCGCCGGTCATACGAGGGCGGGAGCGAGACGGCGTAGCGCACGTTTCGACCGAGACTCGCCGACGGGAACTCCGCGTATTCGATGCGCCCGGCCGACGGGTTGTTACTTGGTTTCGCGGCGGGCGCGCCCGGCTGCGCAGGCGGCGCGGGCGTCGGGCGCGAAACTTGCGCAACACACGCGCAGGACAACAGCAGCAGCGCACTCTTCAAGAGAATCAACGAGCGGCACGCGCCGCCGGAGCGCATCCACAGCGTCGCCGCCCTCGCCGCGATTTTTTCACCGCCGTACTTCATAGCTCTTAACGTCAGACCATCGGTGCGCTAACCGCAGCCGCCGTCAGATTTTTTCGGGGGGCTTCGACGGAAAGTGGTTCAGGCCGAGCCGCGCGGCCGTGCGGTCGCTCAGATCGATCATGGCGGCGGCGTTGATGGCGGCGGCGATGCAGATCGTCTCGCTGATCTCTTCCCGCGTCGCGCCGAGGGCGAGCGCCTTCTTCATGTGGCCGTCGATGCACCCGTCGCACTTCGCCACGAGCGAGGCGGCAATCGAGATCAACTCCTGCACTTTCGGGTCGAGGATGCGCCGCTCCGGCGTGTAGTACAACTCTTTGTAGTACGCGCCGTAGACCTTCTTCATGCGCGGTTCGAGCATGGAATAGGAGTTCGTCGCCTCATCCGCGGCCACCGGGATCAAACGGCCGGGGTCGAGTTTGACGCCTTCCGCGTCGGCCACGGCATCGTGGATGGCGGCGGAGGAGGCGTTGGCGCCGTTCGCGCCCGCCTCGGCCGGATTCTTTTCACTCATGTCAATTCTCCTCTCGGCAACTCACGCTCAAGCGATCTACCGGAGCGCGAGTTCTTCTGTCAGCGTGCGGTCGCCATAGTGGATTTTGATCGAGACGGTCTTGACTGTCTTGTCCGCCCGGATCGAGAGTGGCTGTGTCGCCCGCGTCAACGCTCGCCGTCCGTTCCTTTTCGTCAGAATGCCGGCGACAAGGTTTCCACTTGGCTCAAGAGTTGATACGTGGCCGTCGCCGTCGCAGTTTCAGGACGACGGGGCGCGCGACGGTCTGGCGATTGACTCGACAAACTCGTTCACGGCTTTGACGTAACTTTCCGGCGACTCGTCGTAGGCGCGCCCGTGCGTTGCGCCCTCGACGATAAATTTGCGTTTGCCCGCGCTCGTCGCCGCCGCGTACAGCGGTTCGAGCACGGTGGCGGTCGGCATGCGCACGTCCTTCGTGCCGCCGATGAAGAGAATGGGGCGCGATATTTTTCCCGTCGCCCGCCGGAGATCGTAAGCCTCCGCCGCGAAGTTCAAACGCCACGAGGTCAACTTTATCAAGAGCGTCGCGAAAGGAAAAGTCGGCAAGCCGATCAGCTTAACGTGGTGGCGCGCCGTGTCGGCAAAGGAGAGAAAACTCGACTCGGCGACGACGCCAAGCAATTTTTCGTCTTGAATCTCGGAGGCCGCCAGCAGCGTCGCCGCCGCGCCCATCGAGACGCCCATCAGCACGATGAAATCTTCGGGGGCGCGGGCGCGGGCGAAGGAGAAGGCCGCCGCCACGTCGTGCCGCTCGTCGTAGCCGATGGTGGAAAACTCGGCGGGGCTGGCTCCGTGTCGCCGGAGGTCGTAGAGCAGCACGCCGTAGCCCGCGCGCCGGAGGGCGAGTCCGCGTTCGAGCATCTCGTAACGCGAGCGAAACAGCCCGTGCGTCAACACGAACGTGACGCCGCGCCCCTCCTGCTGCTGTGCGCCGCTCGCCGGAAGATACCAGCCGGAGAGCGTGTTGCCGTCGGAGGAAGAGAAAGAGACCGCTTCAAAGTACGCGCCGTGCGCGGCGGGCGTGTCGGTGCGGTCGCGCTCGCCGGGGCGCGTGCCCGCCTTCGTGATGGCGAAACTCAAGAGCCACGGCAAGCCGACCGAGACGAGCACAACGAGCGCGAGCGCGACCGAGACGAGCTTGCGCGCGATGTTCCGGCCGCCGAAGAGACGACGCGCGCGTCCGTCTTTTTCATCCGCCCGCGAGGCGCGCCGGCCGCCGTCGTCTTCGTTGCCTCCGGCCGCGCCGCGTGCGGAAACGTCGTCCGGGCGCGCGGCGGGGTCGTCGCCCGTGCGCGCCGCCGTTCGGTCGTCGTGCGGGTCTGCGAGTTTGCGCATGCTGAGCGTTGCGCCGAGCGTGAGGGCGGCACACATCGCGCCGACGCCCGCCAAGCCCCAACGCGGGTAGAGGCGCGCGCCCGCCGCGACCGCGAGCGCGATGCCGAGTTGCGACGCGCCGTTGCGCAAGGCCACGTAGGTGGCGCGCTCCGACGCGGCGACGAGTTCGGTGACGAGAGCTTGCAGCGGCGCGACGCGCAAGGCGGCGAGAAAGGCCGTCGCGCAGATGATCGCCCAGAGCCGCGCGCCCCACGAAAAGGTCGGCAACACGAGCACCAGAAAGATCATCGACGCGCTGCTCCACATGGCGATGCGGCGTTTGCCGTAACGGTCGGCGAGCAAGCCGCCGAGCGCGCCGCCCGCGACCGCGCCCGCTCCGGCCAGCGCGTAGATCAACC
>DASQNL010000121.1:0-1732 GCA_035644995.1 Pyrinomonadaceae bacterium
GCCGATCAAACCTTTCGCCAGCAGTGCTGCGCCCATCCCGGCGTAAAATCCCGCGAGCAGCCGACGCTTGCGGCGAGCCTCCGGCTCAAGTTCCGCCGCGAAGAAAAACGCGAGCGCGCAAGTCACGGCCATCGTCACGAAGACATCGAAATTCACCCCGCGCGAAAAGACGATCAGCCCCGCGCTCGTCGCCGCCGCCGCGCCCGCCGAGAGTTGCAGCCAACGCGCCCGCCCGCCCGCGCTCTCTTCGACGCGCTTCGCCGTCCACCCGACGAGGAACACCGTCAACCACCCGGCCGAGGCCACGCCGATGCGCGCCGTCCATTCCGCCACGCCGAACAACTTGTAACCGGCCATCGCCGCCCAGTAGACGAGCGCGGGCTTCTCGAACCACGTATGGCCGCCGAGCGTCGGCGTCACCGCGTCGCCGCGCTCGAACATCTCGCGCGCCACCTGCGCGTAACGCGGTTCGTCCGCGCCGACGAAGGGCACGCGCCCCAACCCGTAAAAGTAGACGACGGCGGTCGTCGTCAACAGCAAAAGCCAGCCGCGCTTGGCAAGCGTCGAAGGTTGCAAGTATAGTCACCCCAAAGAAGTCAGTAGTCAGTGGTCAGTTGTCCGTAGTTAAAAACAGACGGCGAGTATCAACGAAGCCGCGAGTTTGTTCAATCTACGAGATAAGAGTGCCCGGCGTTGGAAGGCGCACGCTCTGTTGCCGACACTGCTTCGATAATTACAACCACGGACAACTGACCACGGACAACGGACAATGATGTTACGCACCGCCGCCATCGGCACAGGCCACCTCGGACGCCAACACGCGCGCATCCACGCCGCGCTCGCCGCGGAGGGACGCGCGCGGTTTGTCGCCGTCTGCGATACGGACGAAGCGACGGCGCGCCGCATCGCCTCCGAACGCGAAATCGAATGGACGACCGACTGGCGCAGTCTCCTCGGCCGCGTCGATGCCGTGAGCCTCGCCGTCCCGACCGAAGCGCACGCCGACATCGCCTGCCCGCTGCTCGAAGCGGGCATCCACGTGCTCGTCGAGAAGCCCATCTCGCACACGCTCGCCGAGGCCGACCGGATGACGCAGGCGGCTGCGCGCGGCGGCGCGACGCTCATGGTCGGCCACGTCGAACGCTTCAACCCCGCGCTCTCCGCGCTCTACCCGCACGTTCGCCACCCGCTGTACTTCGAGATTCATCGCGTCGGCGAATTCACCGCGCGCTCGCTCGACATCGACGTGGTGCTCGACCTGATGATTCACGATCTCGACATCGTGCAGTGGCTCGTCGGGAGCGACGTGGAAGTGACGGACGTGCGCGCCGTCGGGATACCCGTGTTGACGGAGCGTGTGGATGCGGCCAACGCGCGCATCGAATTCGCCACGGGCGCGGTCGCCAACATCACCGCCTCGCGCGTCGGCATGGAGAAGATCCGCAAGATGCGTTTCTTTCAACCGCACGATTACGTCGCGGTTGACTACGCCGCGCGCTACGCTTCGATCAGCAGCCTCGCGCCGCCGCCCGACCCCGCGAACGCGCGCCCCGGCGTCCACCATCGTCGTCTCGACATCAGCGATGTCGAACCGCTGCGCGCCGAGATCGAAACGTTCCTCGACGCCGCCGCCACGGGCGCGCCGCCGCCCGTCACCGGCGCGGACGGGCGGCGCGCGCTCGCTCTCGCCCTCCGCGTGCTCGAACGCATCCACGAGCACACGGCCAACGCC
>DASQNL010000122.1:0-2150 GCA_035644995.1 Pyrinomonadaceae bacterium
GTTAGGCAAGAGGCAAAACAACTGACAACGGACAACTGACTGCGGACAAAGCACAGTCTTTCACATTTCACGAAACAGGAGAAACATCAGGTGTCATTGCTGGTTGTTGGTTCGGTGGCGTTCGATGCGGTGGAGACGCCGTTCGGGAAACGCGAGCGTATGCTCGGCGGTTCCGCAACCCATTTTTCGCTCTCCGCGAGCTTCTTTACGGACGTGCGCGTGGTCGGCGTCGTCGGCGCGGATTTCGGCGCGACGGAGTTGGACGTGTTCGCGCGCCACGAAATCGATACGAGCGATCTCGAACGCGTCTCGGACGGCAACACGTTCTTCTGGCGCGGGCGTTACGACTACGACTTGAACACGGCGCACACGCTCGACACGCAACTCAACGTCTTCGCAGACTTCAAGCCGAAACTGTCGGACGCGTCTAAGGCGTCGCGCTTCGTCTTTCTCGGAAACATCCAGCCCGACTTGCAACGGGAAGTGCGCGAGCAGGTGGCGGGCGCGGAACTCGTCGCGCTCGACACGATGAACTACTGGATCGACACCGTGCCCGACGCCGTGATGCAGGCCATCGGGGGCGTCCACATCGTGATCATCAACGACGCCGAGGCGCGCCAACTCTCCGGCGAGCCGAACCTGATCCGCGCGGCGCGCAAAATTCTCGACGCGGGGCCGCGCGCGCTCGTCATCAAGCGCGGCGAATACGGCGCGGCGTTGTTCACGCGCGACTCGTATTTCGCCATCCCCGCCTACCCGCTGGAATCGGTCTTCGACCCGACGGGCGCGGGCGACACCTTCGCCGGGGGCTTCATGGGCTACCTGGCGAGCCACGAAACAGTTGACGAGGCGACCATGCGCCGCGCCATGATCTACGGCTCGGTGATGGCTTCGTTCAACGTCGAAGAGTTCGGGACGGAGCGCGTTGACCGCCTGACGCACGAAGAGATCAACGAGCGTTTCCGCACGTTCAAACGCATGACCCATTTCGAGGAAATTCCGTTTGAGCGCGCCGGGCGCGCGGCGAAGCAGTAGGTCTCAGGTTTCAAGTTTCAGGTTTCAAGTTTGGAGTTTCGAGACGCGGGTTTTAGACTAACCTGAAACTTGAAACCTGAAACTTGAAACCCATTTTGAGGAAAAACTATGTTCTGTCCTGTGTGTGAAGCGGAATATGAGAAGGGCATCGAACGTTGCCCGGATCATGACGTGGAGTTGGTCGGAGAGTTGTCGCCTGAGACTTCGCGCGACCGGAGCGAGGCGCGCTTTGTGCCGTTGCACAATATCGGCTCGCCCGCCGAGGCGGAGATGGTGCATGACATCCTGACGCAGAACGGCATCCGCTCGGCCGTCCAATCGGGCGGCTCAGACGCTTTCTCGCCGCTCCTTTCCACCACCTCGCCCGGCGCGCTCGTGCTCGTTGACGAGCGCGATTTCGACCGCGCGCAGGAACTCTACAACTCTTTCTTCGGCAGCGACACGACGCCGCTCACGGGCACCACGTTTGAGGAAGAAGACGAGATTGCCTCCGACGACACGGACGACACGGACGACACGGACGACACGGACGATACAGACGACGGCGCGTCGGCGACTCGTTAATCCACGGGACGGAGCACGACAATCCACGGGACGGAGCGCGACGGATTGTTAGTCTTCGCCCGCCTGTTCGCGCAGGCAACGACCGCGGAGTGCGATCATGCAAGAGGCAAACGAGGTCGCCATTGTGGTGTTGATGACGGCGGGCAGCCGCGAAGAGGCGGCGCGGCTCGCCGAGATGCTCGTCGGCGCGCGCCTCGCCGCGTGCGTGCAGATATTGCCTGAAATCGAATCGGTGTATCGCTGGAAGGGCGAGGTGCGGCGCGACCCGGAAGCGTTGCTCTTAGCCAAGACGACGCAGGCGCGCTTCGCCTTGTTGGAACGCGAGGTGCGCGCGCTGCACAGCTACGACACGCCAGAGATCGTCGCGCTCCCCATCACCGACGCCTCCGCCCCTTACCTCGAATGGCTCACCGGCACGCTCACCGGCGACGAATAAAGAACCGCCAGTCGTCCGTCGCCGGTTGTGCGACCCGCATCTTGAGCGACCGTCTCCGCCGTCACGCGCGACCCGTGACCGGTCGCGCGCAACCGTCTGCTTCCGCTCACGCGAT
>DASQNL010000123.1:0-6970 GCA_035644995.1 Pyrinomonadaceae bacterium
CCGCGCGCGGCTTCGAAGGAATGGAAGCCACCGTCAAGGCGTTCAACGACATCGCCGCCGGAGCGGGCGGCGCAGCCAAGCCCTCCCCCGCCCCGGCCTTCAAATTGTCAACCATGCTCGCCAACTTCTTCAAACTGGAACGCCCCGACTTCACGCCGAGTTTCGCCCTGCTGGCTCGCGCGGACTTTAAGCGGGCGGTGCAACTCGCGCAGACGTTGAAGAAGAATGATCTCTCCGTCCGCGCCCAACTGGCCGCGTGCGGGAGTGTGCTGGTCAAACGTCAAGAGAAAAAATTATGAATCCGGAGAGGCGCGGCGAGCGTGTAAGCGGCCGGCGGACTGAGGCGTCGGCGCGGGGCGAAAAGGCAGCGGCCTGACAGCTCGACGGGATAATTGAGACGCTCGAAGATGGACAAGCGCAGACTGCTGCCAATCATGCTGCTGATCATCGCGGTTGACGTGTGGAGCGTCTACCGCTCGGACTGGCTGCTTTTCGGGATGAACACGGCCATCGGGTTGAGCCTGTTAGCCGGTCTGAAAAAGTCGGGGAGGGCGCAGCGATTTCAGTTGTTGTTGTTGGCGGCGGCCGTGATCGGGGTGATACGTCTGGCGGGCAGCCTCTTTTGAAGGCGGTCTGCGCTTAGTTTCCGCCGCGCGGAGAGACGGCTTTTTCAACCGCCGCGCAAACTTAAGGCGCGGAAGACTCCCCAACGGGAATCTTCCGCGCCTTCATGTTCAGCCGTTCCGGCTCTCGCGCCGGAGCGTTGCGCCTCACCTGATGCGCTCGTCCTTATCGATGATGCCGTCGCGGATGGAGATGACGCGGTGGGCGCGGGCGGCGATGTCCGGCTCGTGCGTCACGACGATGATCGTGTTGCCCTCGGCGTGCAGTTTCTCGAAGAGGTTCATGATCTCGACGCTGGTTTTGGAATCGAGCGCGCCCGTCGGTTCGTCGGCCAGCAGGAGCGAGGGATGGTTGACGAGGGCGCGGGCGATGGCGACGCGTTGGCGTTGGCCGCCGGAGAGTTCGTTCGGGCGATGCGTCATGCGGTCGCCGAGTTCGACGGCGCGCAGCGATGCCTGCGCCTTCTCGCTGCGGTCGCCCGCGCTGATCCCGGCGTAGATCAGCGGGAGTTCGACGTTATGGAGGGCGGTGGCGCGCGCCAGCAAGTTGAAGGTCTGGAAGACGAAGCCGATCTCTTTGTTGCGAATGCGCGCGAGTTCGTCGTCGTCCATGTCGGAGACGAGTTTGGAGTTGATCCAGTAGCGACCCTGCGAGGGCGTGTCGAGACAGCCGATGAGGTTCATCAGCGTTGACTTGCCCGAACCCGAAGGGCCGATGATGGCGACGTACTCGCCGCGCTGCACGTCGAAGGAGACGCCGCGCAGCGCGTGCAATTCCTCCGAACCCATCTGATAAGTCTTCCAGATGTTGCGCATCGCGATGAGCGCGGCGGGCACGGCATCGTGCGCGAGCAGGTCGCCGGGTTCGAGACGTTGTTCGATGGGCGTTGTGGCCGCCACGGATGCGTTGCTCATAAACTTACTTTCGACTTACTTGCTCTCGCCCGCCTTGCCGTCGCCCGCGCCGGGAGCGCGCGTCTGTTTCTTCGCCGTCGAGTTCTCCTTCAAAGTACGGAGCACGCGGCTCGGCCCGGTGATGACTTCCAGACCCTCCGTCAGGCCGCTCACGATCTCGATGTCGGATTCGCCCGTGATGCCCGTCACGACTTCGAGGAACCGCACCTTGTTGCCTTCGAGCACGTAGACGCCCTTGATCTCTTTCGGCTTCTCGCCCTGCGCGGTCGGCGCGGGCGCGGCCGCGCCGCCGCCTGCGGGCGAGGGCGTCGGCACGGGTTTCTCGATCACGGCCTGGAGCGGCACGGCGAGCACGTTCTGTTTGGTCTTCGTCGTGATGTTGGCCGTGGCGGTCATGCCGGGACGCAGGGCGTTGCGCACGTCGTCGGGCATGTTTCTGAGTTCGACGATGACTTTGAACTCTTTCGCCTCCTGCACGTTCACACGGTTCTGGAGGCCGCCGCCCTGCGTGTCCGACTTGCCGACGGCGAGCGGGTTCTTTTGCGTCACCACGCCCTCGACCTCTTTTTCGCCGAGCGCGTCGATCTTCACCTTCGCCATTTGCCCGACCTCGACGTTCCCGATCTCCGTCTCGTCAACGTTCACTTCGACGTTGATCGTGGACATGTCGGCGATGGTCATTAAAGGCGTGGAGGTCAGGTTGGCGAGCGCGAACTGGCCTTGGCGCGCGGGGATGTCGGCGACGACGCCGGTCAGGGGCGACAGTTGCGTGGCCTTCGAGCGTTGGCTCGACTGGCCGCGCAGGATGGCCTGCTGCTGGTTGACGCGCGCCTCGCTCGAAGCGACGCCCGTGCGGGCGCGCTGCACGCCGATCTGCGCGTCGCGCACGGCCACCTTCTGCTGGTTGACGCGCGCCTTCGATTCTTCGACCGCGATGCGCTGCTGTTGCAGTTGCGCCTGCGCCGTGCGCAGCGCGACCTGCGCCTGTTCCAGACGGTCGCGCGCCGCGTCGTACTCGAAGCGCGACGAGACGCCCGCCTCGACCAGATCGGTCTGCCGTTTCAATTCGCGCTGCGCCGTGTTGAGATCAACTTGTGCGCGGTCAACGCTCGTCTGCGAGGTGACGACGCCCTGCCGCGCCTGCGACAGGCCGGTCTCGGCCACCGCCAACCCCTGCTGCGCCTGCGAGACGTTGTTCTCGGCGGCGGTCACGGAGGAGCGCGCGTTCTGCACGTCGCTGATGGCAACCTGCACTCCGGCCGTCTGCGCCTCTTGCGAAGACTGCAACTGCGTGGGGTCGAGACGCACCAGCGGTTGGCCGAGCGTGACGGCGTCGCCGGGGTTGACGAAAATCTCTTCGATGCGCCCGTTGACTTCGCTCGTCAGGTTGATGAACTTAACCGGCCGCACCTCGCCCGAAGCCGTCACGGTCGAGCGCAGTTCGGGGCGCACCTGCACTTTCACGACCGTCACTTCCGGCTCGTCTTTGCGTCCGGCGGCGATGCTGATGAACACGACGAGGGCGATGACAGCCACCGCCGCCACCGCGATAATGATTTTCTTCTTCCGGCTCAGAGCCATACGTCTTCAACTTCCTTTAAACTGGGGAATCGAGCGTTCGGTCGGGGCGATAAAGACCAACTACGCGGCCAAGCGAAATCGCTGTCATACCTATAACGCTTGAACCGACAAACCTTTTACGTCCCGTTTGCGAAAACAGTTTCAAAATCTCGGATTTAGTAATCATTGAGCGGCATACGTCTTTTGCCGATTTACTAGCTTTTCCGTTTCGCGCTACAATCCATCCGTATATTAGTTGCGACCGGGGCGACGTTGAAGACCATGACCACCTGCGAGCGATGCCAGACGGAAAATGTGGACGGCGCGCAATACTGCGATGAGTGCGGGTTGCCGCTCATCCGCGGCGGCGCGGCGCGCGCCGAGGGGCGGACGCCGATCCTGCAAATGCTCAATAAACCCGTGACGGCGGCGGGCGACGCTCCCGGCGCGGCCGCGTCTTCCGAGGTGGTCTTGCCCGACGCGCCGACCAAACACGACGGGAGCGACGCCGCCCCGGTCGTCATCTCCGAAGCCGCCTCCTCCGCCGTCAGGGCTTCGGCGGCCGCGCGCTCCACGCCCGCGCCGGCCACGCGCGGCGCGGCGAACGGCGCACACGCCGCGCATGCCGCGCTCGTCATCAATCGCGGACATTCGGCGGGCAAAGAGTTTCCCGTCCACGAAGACGAAGCCTACATCGGGCGGTGGGACGCCGACAGCGGTATCTTCCCCGACGTAGACCTCGACTCGGACGACCCCGAAGCGAAAGTCTCGCGCCGCCACGCGCGCATCACGCGCCGCGGCGGGCAGTATTACATCGAAGATTTGGGTTCGACCAACGGCACGTTTATCAATCGCGGCCGACGCTTGCTCCCCGGCGACCGTCAACCCTTGAACGATGGCGACGAGATCATCATCGGTAAGACGTTTTTAAGATTTCATGTGACGAAGTAAAGATTGTCAGTTGTCCGTAGTCAGTTGTCCGTAGTCAGTTGTCCGTCGCCCGTGGCTATCACGCAACCTGCTGAAGATTGAATTGAACAACTGACAACGGACAAAGAACAACGGACGCATTTCCAGTGATGTCCTCCTGTCCACAATGCGGGGCGGAAGTTACGCCCTCGGATCGTTTTTGCGGCGACTGCGGAACCCCGTTGGCGCATGGGACGGGTGCGCCCGTCGAGGGCGCGACGGCGTCGGACGCGGCGGTTGCCTTTGCGCTCGGCGCGGCCGCGACGCCCGCGTTTGAAGAAAAGCCGAATGAAGAAACTGAGCGCGCCGCCTCCGCCGCACGCGAAGCCGAGCGCGCGGCGGAATCTCCTTCGCCCGTGCCGGTCGCCTCGCCGGGAGCCGGAGGCGTCGAGTCGCCGGCGGGCGCATCGACGGGTGAGGTCGGAGAGAACGCGCAGGCCGCGGAAGCGAAAGGCGATGTCGCGGAAGTGGGCGGGGCAGAGTCGGCGTTGAATGCGAGTGAACCGGCGAGCGAGAGCGCGGGTCGGGCGGGCGAGGCGGCGGAGACGCCGGCGGCGGAAAGCAAGCACGTGACGGGCGGCGAGGGTGGCAACCGGACGAACGCCGTGGGCGGCACGTCGCGTTCCGGCTCGACTGGTCGGCTGCGGCATCAGGCCAAGCAACTCGACCCCGGCACGATCCTCTATACGCGTTACGAGATCGTGCGGCGCATCGGCGGCGGCGGCATGGGCGCGGTCTATCTCGCCCGCGACCGCAATCTCGGCGACCAGCCGCGCGCCGTCAAGGAGATGATCCAGTCGAACATCGACGAGTCGCAGCACGAGAAGGCCATCAACGATTTCAAGCGCGAGTCGATGCTTCTCGCCTCGCTCGAACATTCCTCGATCCCGACCATCTACGACTACTTTTACGACGAGGATGCCGGACGCTTCTACCTCGTTATGAAGTACATCTCCGGCGGCGATTTTCTCGCGCGCCTGAGGAACGCCCCCGGCGGCCGCATCGACGAGAAGACCGTCACCGATTGGGCGTGTCAGGTGGCGGACGTGCTCGAATATCTGCACCGCCGCAACCCGCCCATCATCTACCGCGACCTCAAACCCGCCAATCTGATGATCGACGGCAACAGCGGCCGCGTCATGCTCATCGACTTCGGCATCGCGCGCTGGGTGACGACGCACGAGAAGGGCGTCACGGCCGTCGGGACGATGGGCTATGCGCCGCCCGAACTCTTCAGCGGCAAGGTCGAACCGCGCTCCGACATCTATTCTCTAGGCGCGACGATGTTTCACCTCCTGACCGGCACCGACCCGCAGGACAACCCGCTCCTCATCTTCGACTTCAACAAGAACCCGCGCCCGCGCCAACTCGCCCCTTCGCTCTCGAACGAGATGGAGGCGATCTTGATGCGCGCCGTCGGCTACAAGCCCGAAGATCGTTTCCGCTCGGCGGCCGAACTGCGCGACGTGCTCACGGCGCATCTCGAAAAACTGCGCGCCGGGACGGTCACCTACGGCGCGGCGATGAATGATCGCGGCGGCATGAAGACGATGCAGGTCGAGATGGTCTACTGCGGCTTCTGCGGCGGGCGCATCGCCTACGACGACGTGTTCTGCGCGCACTGCGGCCAACGCCAGCCGCTCGCCGTGGCGAGCGCGGCCTTGAGGACGGCGCGCGCCACGGCGAAACTCGTCGTCATGGGAACAACCGAACTCGATTCTTCGTTCCAGTTGCACAAGGAGTCGAGCCACATCGGCCGGAGCGACCCGCATTCGCAGATTTTCCCGGAGATTGACTTGTCGAAGTTCGACCCGCAGACCAAAATCTCGCGTCGCCACGCGCGCATCTTCCGCAAAGGCGACGTGTACTTGGTCGAAGACCTCGGCTCGGTCAACGGCACGGTCTTGAACGACTCCCTGCGTCTCGCGCCGCACCAGCCGCGCGCCCTCGAAAGCGGCGACAAACTGCGTCTCGGCGAAACCACGCTCCACTTTTTGATCGGGTAGGCGGTGGTCAGTCGTCCGTGGTCAGTTGTCAGTTGTATGCGGCTCACGGGCGGCGGGCTCAAGATCAAGCTCTCAAGTTAAGTTAGACGAAAAACAACTGACAATTGACGACGGACAACTGACGCTTTAACGATGACACAGATGGAAGCGAAGCTGGCGGAGCGCGACAAGGGAGAGGGGCGAAAGCGCGCGAACATCATGGCGGCGGCGGCGCAGCGGCGCAGGGTGCGCGCTCCCTTCTCGCTCAGGTGCGGCGCGCTTCTCATTGATTACACGATGGTCGTCGCCATTATCGCGTTTGCGACTCTCTTCGCGCGCACCCTCGGCGGCAGCATCAGCCTGACGGGCGAGGCGACGCTCGGCATCGGCTACCTGTCGAGTCTCGGCGTGCTGCTGCTCAACTTTCTGGTGCTGCCCGTCTTCACCGGCACGACCGTCGGTAAGTGGGCGACGGGCTTGCGTATCGAGCGGCAGAGCGGCGAGCCGCTTGGGTTCGGCCACGCCACGCTGCGCCACACGCTCGGCTATCTGGTTTCTCTCCTTACGCTCGGCCTCGGATTTCTCCTCGCCGCCTTCGATGCGGAGGGTCGCGCGCTGCACGACCGCATCGCCGGCACGGTGGTCGTCCGCGAACTCGGCGGCGGCGGCGCGCGCGCCCGCATGCGTTAAACTTCAACGTCCACGTTTTAGAGGAAACGGATGACGAAGACTTGTCCCAGTTGCGATGTTCTGGCTCCGCCCGACGCGCGCTACTGCCGCCATTGCGGCGCGACGCTGCAACGCCTCGGCGCGGCGGGCGGCACGGGCGGGAATATCTCACCCATCGCCAACACCGTCCCGCTGTCCGGCCAAAACCAGACGGACGAGATCGTCGCCACCCCCCCGCAGCATTCCGCC
>DASQNL010000124.1:0-6460 GCA_035644995.1 Pyrinomonadaceae bacterium
CAGCCGTCATACGGAACTCTACGAGCAATTCCGCAACCGGAAATAAGGCGTTCAAAAAAGCCTGCGGAGCAGCGCAAAGGGAGTCGAGACGCGAAACGTCTCGACTCCCTTTGCGCTGCTCCGTCAAGCCTCGTCTCTTGCGAGTTGCGGGTTGCGCGGCTGAAATTTGTTACATCTCGGAATCGGAGAGAAGCAAGTCGGTCGCGCCGGGGTCGGCGAGGCTGAGGATGGCGTCGATCAGTTCGTCGGGGTCGACGGGTTTGGGAACGAACGCGTTGAAGCCCGCGGAGAGGGCGCGGGCGCGATCCTCGACTCCGACGTGGGCGTTGAGCGCGATGGCGGGCGTCCGCTCGCCGGTTTCCGTCTCGCGCGCTCTGAGTTTGGAGATGAGCGCGTGGCCGTCCTCGCCGGGCATCGCCAGCTCGGAGATGAGGACGGCGGGCTTGTACCACGGGAGCGCATCGAGCGCGTCGGCGGCGCAGGCGGCCGTCTGCACGGTGGCCTGGTGGCCGGTCAGGATGGCGGCCAGCGTGTCGAGGCTGTCCTCGTCGTCTTCGACGAGGAGCACCCGCACGCCTTCGAGCGAACGAAGCGGATTGGGGCATGCGCCCGCCTCGCCGGTGCGCCGCGAATAGTCGTCGTCCGTCGGCGCGCTTTTCGCGGCGTGCGGGGCGGAGATGAGCGGGAGCGTGACAGTGAAGATCGCGCCGGAGTCTTCGCCGGGGCTGTCGGCGCGGACGGAGCCGCCGTGAAGTTCGACGAGATGCCGCACGATTGCCAAGCCCAGCCCGAGGCCGCCGTGGCGGCGCGTGCTGCTGCCGTCGGCCTGCCGGAAGCGGTCGAAGATGTAAGGCACGAAAGCGGGATTGAACCCGCAGCCGTTGTCGCTCACGGTGAGTTGTGCGTGCGCGCCCGCGCGCGTCAGGCGCACCTCGATGCGCCCGCCCGCGGGCGTGAACTTGACGGCGTTCGACAAAAGATTCCAGACGATCTGCTGCAAGCGTCCGGCGTCGCCGGAGACGTGGCGCGCCGAAGGATCGAAGGTCGCGGAGAGTTGGATATTTTTCGCGTCGGCCGCCAACTGCATGGAATCAATGGCGGCGTTGATCAACGGGGCGACATCGACCGGCGCGATGTCGAGCCGGAGTTTGCCCGTGATCACGCGCGACACGTCGAGAATGTCTTCGACGAGTTGCGCCTGCGACTTGGCGTTACGTTCAATCGTCTCCACGGCGCGCGCGGCGGCCTGCTCGTCCAGCTTGCCCTCGCGCAGCATGTGCGCCCAGCCGATGATGGCCGTCAAAGGCGTGCGCAGTTCGTGCGAGGCCGTGGCGAGAAACTCGTCCTTCAGCCGGTTGGCCTGCTCGGCCTCGGCGCGCGCCGCCTGCTCGCGCACGAGCGCGGCGCGCAGTTGCTCCTCGGCTTCCTGACGCTCGGCGATCTCGGCTTCGAGCGTGCGCGCCTTCTGCTGCAACCCGATGATGGTGCGGAGGCGTTCGTCCGCGTTCGTGATGGTGGAATAGCTCTCGGCCGGGATCACGCGCGCGTGCGTCGTGCATACGTCGGCGAGTCCGCGCTCGCGCGCCTCGCCGCCGAAGCCCTGCATGGGGTAAGCGCAAAAGAGCGTGAACGGGCGCGTCCGGTGCAACCCGTTCCATAACTCTTCGAGACTAATCGCGGCGTCGTAGTTCTCCTCCGCCCACAACAGCGCGACCATCTCGCCGAAGATACGCACGCGCCGACCCGCCGCCCCGGCCGCGCGCCCGACGATGCCCCCGATAACTTCCGCGAAGCGACCCTCCTCCGGCCGACCTTCGACCATGAACCGCGACAACATCTCCGACGCATCCGCCGAGACGTAACGGCCGCACGCGCGAGCGGCGTCGAGGTCGAACCCGTCGGCGCGCAAACGTTCGTCGAGCGCGTCGCGGTGCGCGCCGGTCGCCACGACGATGCAGGCGTCGCCCTCTTTGAGTCCCGCGCCGATGAAACCGGCGAGCGAATTTATGAGAAACGCGTCGGCCTCATAGAACTGGACGAAGTGCTCCGGCTCGGACGCCCCGCTCCAATCCGACACCGGCGCGAGTTGCCCCCAGGCCGCGTCGCGCGCGCCCGGCCGGCTCGCCGTCTCGCTCATGTCTTTCGCTTCGATCAAATCTTTCCTCTCCGTGAAGCCGACGTTTCGGCGTCGAGTCCTGCGCTGCGCGCTTGCGCTCGACGCGTGATGAACCACGGGAGCGCGCTTATTTAGTAAACCGCGATTGGCATGACGTTTGGGAGATGGTCGCTCGGCCGTTCCGGTCTCAACGAGAAGGCGAGGGGGTCGTTCAGCCTTCGGGATTCGGCCACGCGCTACGGCGGTCAGGGGATGACCGCGCACCTATTCTATCTCTCAACCGGCGATGAAAGCTAGAGCCGGACGCCGTTTTTCAGGCCGCGCCACACTTTATTTCGCCCGGCGGAAAAGGGCGGGAGCGAGGGCGAACTTTTGCCCGCCTTCGCCCCCGCCCTTTTCGCTTTGCTACTTACGGCCTGACGCTTACCTGTCGGCCACCTGCCCGCCGCCGCTCTTGAGTTGCTTGAGCAATTCTTCGACGGCGACTTCGATCTGGCGGTCGCGCCCGGCGAGCGTCTCTTCGGGCGTGTTGTCAACGAGGATGTCGGGGCGCACCCCGGTGTTCTCCATGTTGGTCTGTCCCTTGTCGGCGAGGTAGACGCCGACGCCGGGCGTGCGCACGGTGGAGCCGTCGATGAGCGTGTAGCTGCCCGTGCCGATCACGGCGCCCATGGTCGGCGTGCCGATCACTTTGCCGAGTCCGAGGGCGCGGAAGCCCGCCGGGAACATCTCCGCGTTCGAGGCCGAACGCCAGTTTTGCAGCACGACTTTCGGGCCGAAGAAACCGCCGAAGGGGCGCGTCGTGGCCTCGGTGCCGCGCGGCTGCCAGACTTGATACTGGCGTTGGACGAGTATGCCGAGCAACTCCTGTTCGATGTTCCCGCCGCCGTTCCAGCGTTGATCGATGACCATCGCCTCCTTATCCCGATACTCGCGCAGTTCCTTCTCGAACTTACGCAGGGAGGGCTGGTTCATCGCCTGAATGTGGATGTAGCCGACGCGCCCGTTCGAGAGTTTCGACACCAGCTCGCGGCGTTGCTTGACCCAGCGGTCGTAACGGAGTTGGCCGTAGTTGCCCATCGAAGTAGGCTCGATGCGCGTGCGCCACGCGCCGTCTTCCGCGGCCTTGTTGTTGAAGGTCACGGCGACTTTGCGGTTGAGACGGTAGTTGAGATGCTGCCAGTATTCGTCGCCCGCGCGCACGGGCTTGCCGTCAATGGCGATCAGGTAATCGCCGACCGACACCTTGACCCAGTCCTTATCCGAAGGGCCGTCTTCATAAACGTGCGTGACGCGATAGCGACCCGACTGCGCGTCTGCTTCGAGTTCGAGACCGAGATGGCCGGTCTGCGCCGCGCCCGGCTCGCGTCCGCCCGGCGGCGGCGCGGCTCCGGTGTGGGAGGCGTTCAGTTCGCCGATCATCTCGTTGACGATGTTGAGAAGTTCCTGCCGGTCGCCGACGTATTCGACGAGCGGGCGATACTTGGCGCGCATCGCGTCCCAGTTCGTGCCGTGCATCTTCACGTCGTAGAAGCGGTACTTCATCGTGCGCCAGGCGTCGTCGAACATCTCGGCCCACTCGGCCGGGCGATCAACTCTGACCTTCGCCGTGAAGTTGATGCGGCGACGCTGCGCGGGCGCGGCCGTGGTGGTGGGCGGCGCGCTCGACGCGGACACTCCCGGCGGGAGCGGCGGCGGCATCGAGACGGAATAAACGTAGTCGCCTTCCTGAAAAAAGAGCGTGCGGTTGTCGCGCGAGACGTTCAAGTTGGAGACGCCGCCGGGAGCGCCGCCGCCACCGCCGCCGCCCTGCGCCGCGCCGTCCGTCGGGGGCGTGCCGGCGGTCATGCGCGTGAGCCGCTTGCCGTCTTCCTGAATCGAATAGATGACGGGCACGTTCGCCGCTCCGGCCAGTTCGCTGGTGACGAAGACGATGGTCTTGCTGTCGGGCGAAATGTTATAGCCCGTGACGGCGAAGGGCATGCGCGTCAACTGTCGCGTGCGCCGCTTGAGTCCCGCCCAATCGATGTTGATCGGCTTCGGCGTCGGCTTGGCCGCGGGATTCGTGCGCGCCGCGCCCGCGCCGCCTTCGCCCGTAGGCGACTGCGCCCCGGCCGCCGCCGCCGCAGCTTGGGCGGCTTCCTGCTCGGCGCGTTCTTCGGGATCGTCCGGGTCGCGCTCAAGTTTTTCGAGCGCGACCGAGTAGATTTGCACGGAACTCAGAGAGCTGAAGCTGCTCTGGTCAACGCGCTGGAAATAGAGTTTCCGCCCGTCGGGCGAGAAGCGCGCGCCGACCTCGTTGAAGGAATCGAAGGAGGCTTTCCGCTCCTCGCCGCCCGCGGCAGGCGCGATGTAGATGTCGCTGTTGCGCGTGAAGTCGGGCTTGGAATAGGCGATCCACTTGCCGTCGGGCGACCAATCCGGCGTGCCGATCTGTCCGTAGCGCGACGCGCTGATCTCTCTCGACTGTTTGCTCGCCACCCCGACGACGCGAAGTTTGTTGTCGGAAGCCGTGTAGGCGATCTGCGTCGAGTCGGGCGACCAGGAATAGCCGAACTTGAGTTCGTCGAGGTCTGTGAGCTTCTGCGCCTCGCCCGCGCCGTCGGCCTCGACGACGTAGACTTCCTCGCGCCCGCTGCGGTCTGAGACGAACGCGATCCACTTGCCGTCGGGCGAGTATTCGACGTTGCGGTCGCGGAAGGGGCTGTCGGTCAACTGGCGCAGGTCGCCCTCTTCGACGGGCGCGCTGAAAATTTCGCCGTGGATGGAGAGGACGATGCGGCGTGAGTTGGGCGCGAGTCCGTAGTCGTCAACCCGCGAAGCGAAGTCGCGCACCTCGCTCAAGCTCTCCTGCGTCTCGGCGGCAATGTCGAGCTTGATGGGCGTCACGCGCTTGGAGGCAACGTCGAGTTTGGCGATGCCGAAATCGTGCTCGAAGACGATGGTCTTGCCGTCGTTGCTGATGGCCGGCCAGCGCACGTCGCCCGTTTTGAACGTCGTGACCTGCGCCGCCTTACCGCCCGCTTCCGGCACGCGCCAGATGTTGGTGAGGCCGCCGGCTTCGCGGTCGCTGACGAAATAGATGTGGCCGTCGCGCGCCCACATCGGCCAGGAGTCCAAGCCCTCGAAATCGGTCAGGTTCTTGAAACTCTTCGACGCCGCATCCATCACCACCACGTCCGATTGCATCGAGCCGCGATAGAACTTGCGCCAGTAGGCCTGCGCCTTCTGGTTGTAGGCGAGGCGGCGGCCGTCGGGCGAGTAAGAGCCTTGCACGCCCATGTCCACGCCCGCGTTCACGGGCATGCCGCCGTCCGTGCTGACGGTGTAGAGCCGCCCCGCGAAATCCTCGCCGCGATTCGACGAGAAGAGGATGCTTCGGCCGTCGGGCGTCCAGTTCAAGACCGCATCGTCGGATGAGTGCGAAGTCAACTGCTTCACCGTGCCGCCGGCGGCGGGCATGATGAACACATCGAGGTTGCCGTTGCGGTCGCTCGAAAAAGCGATCCACTTGCCGTCGGGCGAGAAGCGCGGGTACACGTCGCGCCCCTTGTGCACGGTGAGACGCTGGACGTTTTGCCCCGTCTCATCCGCCGTCCAGATGTCGCCGAGATAGCCGAACGCGACGCGCCCCTGATGATAGTGCGGATAGCGCACGAGTCTCGCCTCTTTCGCCGTGGCGACGGCGGAGGCGACGAAGAGAAACGCGATTGCCGAGAGGTAAATTTTCTTCATCATATTTTCCAGAGAGTTAGATAGTTAAAGGCCGCTCGACTACGGAGACCGGCACGACGGGGCTGCGGCGGGCAGCGACGATTTTGGTTTTTAGTCTGACAGGAAATTCTCGACGCGCCCCTTAGCGGAAGCGCGTTGCAGGATTAGCCCGTGCATTGTAAGTAAAACGCCGCGCGAACCTTAATGTTACGGTTTGGCGGCGGGAAAAGTTCTCCGCCTCTATTCCCGCACGACAAGTTTCGCCGCCGGCAGTATCGCGCCGCGTCCACGGTGCTGCCAGCAGCGACCCGTGCCGCGCACGCGGCGCGAACAGGGCGTTCCCTTTTTCGTGCGCGCGCCGCAGACGGAGACGATTTCGCCCGCCTCGGTCGGCCGTTCCGTCTCCGTGCCGTCCGCACCGTAAGACGGGGCGGGCGCACTCTTCGTCGCGTCTTTCTCCGCGCCCGCCGTCGAAAGTTGCGAGGCGCGCGGCGGCGGGTTCGGCGCGCCGCGTTCGATGACGAGCGGCGGGGGCGCGGGGCGCATCGCGCGGCCGACGGCGAAACCGACGCCGAGCAGCGCGACGCACGCCACCAACGGCCGAAGTAGGCGACCGCGCCGAAACCGCTT
>DASQNL010000125.1:0-1570 GCA_035644995.1 Pyrinomonadaceae bacterium
CACGCGCAGCGCGACGATTCGCGCTTCGACTTCTATGCGCGCGGCCCTTACCGCGAAAACGTGCCGCGCCCGCAAACCGTGACGCGCTTCGACGTGGGCGACTTTCACACGAACTACGCGACGATGGAGCGCGTCATCGAACGCATCGCCGCCGCCGCGCCCGACCGCGTGCGCATCACCGACATCGGCGAGACGAACGAGCACCGTATGATGCACCTCCTCATCATCTCCGCGCCGGAAAATTTGCAGCGCATAGATCAGATCAAAGCGAACATCGCGCGCCTCGCCGACCCGCGCACGACGAACGCGGGGGATGCGGCGCGCATCGCCTCGGAGATGCCGCTCATCTCTTTCATGAGCTACACGATTCACGGCAACGAGTCGGCGTCGTTCGAGGCAATGATGCAGGTCGTCTATCAACTCGCCGCGTCGAACGAGCAGGCGACGCTCGACATACTGAAAAACAATATCGTCCTCGTCAACGTCTGCTCGAACCCGGACGGCCACGAGCGTTTCGTCACGTGGTACAACTCCTTCGGCACGGGCAACGCCGACCCGCTCGCGAGCGAGCACCGCGAACCCTGGTCGATCTGGGGACGCGCCAATCATTACCGCTTCGATCTCAACCGCGACAACCTCGCTGCCACGCAGATCGAGACGCGAAATTTGCAGCGCTCTTATCTCGACTGGAATCCGCAAATCTTCGTGGATCATCACGGGCAGCCCTCGCAGTATTTCTTCCCGCCCGCCGCGCTCCCCGTCAACCCGAATCTGCCGCCCGCGCAGACCACGCGCTGGCTCACCGAGTTTGGCCGCGCCAACGCCGCGCAGTTCGACGCGCGCAACTGGGACTATTACGTGCGCGACGTGTTCGATCTCTTCGGCCCCTTCTTCTGGGACTCCTGGCCTGCTCTGAACGGCGCGACGGGCATGACTTACGAAACCGACGGCGGCGGCACGAAGGGCTACGCGTGGCGGCGCGACGACGACACCATCGTCACCTTGCGTTCGGCCATCGCCAAGCACTTCGTCGCCTCGATGACGACTTTGGAGACGGCGGCGCGCAACCGCGAAGCGCGGCTTAAGGATTTTTACGAGTTCAAACAGAGCGCGATTGAAGAGGGGCGGCGCGAAGCGATGCGCCGCATCGTGATTGTGCCCGGTCGCGATCCGGGGCGCGCGGCTGATCTGGCCGACGTGCTGTTGCGTTCAGGCGTCGAGGTGAGCGTGGCGAGCGAAAGTTTCCGTTCCGCGAACGCGCGTTCTTACGTCGGCGGCGGCGCAGCGTCAACAACTTCGGGCGCGGCGCGCACGTTTCCCGCAGGCTCTTTCATAGTTGATCTCGCGCAGCCGCAGAAGCGTCTCGCCAAGGCGCTGCTCGAACCGGACACGGAACTCGATCCCAACTTCGTGCGCGATCAACTCGCGCGCTTCCAACGCAACCAGCGGCGCGGGGCGAGCGCCGCCAAAGAGGATTACGGTTTTTACGACGTGACGGCGTGGTCTCTGCCGCTCGTCTTCGGCGTCGAAGCCTACTGGACGGGCGACGCGCCCGCCGTCGCCTCCGTTC
>DASQNL010000126.1:0-6456 GCA_035644995.1 Pyrinomonadaceae bacterium
GCGGCGCAGGTGTTGGAAGCGGCGGAGTTGCGCGAGTGGGGCGAGATGGGGCGGCGGCTCGCGATGGCCGACGCGGAGACGGGCGCAAACTTCTTCCAGGCGGGCGTCGCGGAACTGCTCGAAGTACCCGCCGGAGCGCGCCCGCTGCTGTTTCAAGTCTGCGCGCGCCAGTTGCCGCTCTCGACTTCGATTGCGACCGAGACTTTCCGCAGCGCGCCCGAACTCGCACGCGCCGCGGGCGACGAGTCTCTGCTCTCGGCGACCTACGAAGTCGCGCTTGAGATCGCGCGTCGCTCCGCACGCCACAGCGCGGATTTCCTCAACGCGTCAGTCGCCGCGTTCGCGTGCCTCCAAGAATTCGCCGCGCGCGAAGAGGCCGGAGACAAACATAGAGTTGCGCGCGCCGCGCTGCGTCTCGCCGGAGTGTTCGCCGAGCGCGCAGGCGGCGTCGCTTCGGACGCGTGGGCGAACCTTCCCGCCGCGACGGCGACGCTCGACGCCGAACGTGCGCTCACGCTCTTTCGACACACGGAGACGTTTCTCGAACGCGGCGGCGCGGCTGCCCTCCACGTTCTCGTCGCGGGCGGCGAAGTGCTCAGGCTCGCGCCCGCCGTCTTCACGGATTGGGCGGCGCTCCTGCACACGGTCGCCGCTCAGGGCAACGCCCCGCTCGTCTCGCTCGCGCGCCACAGCCCGCTCTTCTTCCGCGCGCTCCCCGCGCACGACGCACGCGCCGGACGCATGACCGATCTCGCGCGCCGCGTTATCGCCGCAACGCGCGCCGTCGCGGAGACGGACGCGGAGGCCGCGATCTCCTGCTTTCGTTCCGCGCCTGCCGCGCTGCGCGCAACTTCGGTCGAACAATTTGAACAATGGGCGCGCGAAGGTCTGGCGCTCAAGCGCACGGACGCGCGCGCGCGCCGCAGCTACTACGCGCTCGAAACCAGACAGAGCAACGCCGCGCTCGCGGGGAGCGGCGGCACGGGTCTCTCGCTCGACGCGGTCGCGCCGACGCTCCGCCTCTACGTCGAAGGTCTGACGGGGCGCGCCGTCGAAGTCGTCTCGCTCGCCGCCGTGCCCGACGAGTCGCGCATAGGTGACGGGCGCACGATCCACCTGCCCGCCTCCGTCGCGGAGTTTACCGACGACGAGCGCAATTTTCGTCTCTACAAAGTGCTCGCCGCGCACGCCGCAGGCCAGATCGAGTTCGGCACGCACGCACGCGCCGGAAGCGACGCCGACGCAACAGCGGGCGAAACGTTCTTGCGCGCCGCCTTCGCCTCAATCGCCGAGACCTACAGCGAAGAGAACCGCGACGCGCTCGACGCCTTCGCGCTCGACGGCTACATTAACGACCCCGCGCAGAGCGAACCCGCGCTCGCGCCCGAAGAAGAGGCGCGACGCGTGCGTGCGCGCAGGCGGCGCATGCCGAAGGATGCAGACTACCGCGCCGTGCTCGCGCTCTTCCCGATGCCCGTGCTCGCCGCGCGCATCTTCGGCACGCTTGAGAACGGTCGCATTGATCGTCGCCTGCGCCACGCCTATCGCGGCCTCGCGCGCGATCTCGATCTCGTGCGCGCGCACCTGCGCGCGAGCCGCCCGCGCATCGCCGCCGTGCCGCTCACGCTCGTGCCCTTCGAGTTGCTTTTCCAGATCACTCTCTGCGGCGGCGCGCTCGACGATGCGCGCTCCTTCTACGGCCAGATCGTCTCGGAACTCGAATCAATCGTCGCCGATTATCTCGGCGGCGCGGAGTCGTCGGTGGCCGACACCTTGATGGCGACGAGCCGCGTCTACACGCTCTTTCAATCCGTCACGCCGCAAGAGACCGAGCAGCAGGAGCAGCAGGCCGAAACCTTCGACGACGGCGGCAGCGGCGCGGAGTCGCAACTCGACAACTCGAACCGGCGCGACCGACCCGACCCCGACGCGCAGCCGCAAAACGACCCGCCGCCGAACGATGCGCGCGAACTCTTCAACGCGTGGGCGAAGTCCGGCGCTTCGGAGCAGGACGCCGCCGAGCAACTCTTCGGCGCGGAGCGTTGGACGCAATCCCAATCGCCGGAGCAGGAGTTGGAGCCGGGCGAAGTGGCCTACAGTTACGACGAGTGGGATCGGGAACTCGCCGACACGCGCGTCAACTGGTGTCGCGTCGTCGAGAAACGCGTGAGGAGCGGCGACCGCTCGTTCGTCGAACTGACGCGCTCGCGTTACAGGGGCGTCATCTCTTCGATCAAACATCAGTTTCAGTTGATGCGGCCGGAAAATTTGCTCCGCGTGCGCAACGAACTCGACGGCGACGATTACGATCTCGACGCCGTGATCAACTACGTCGCCGACCGCCGCGCCGCCGGCCGACAGTCCGAACGGCTCTACACGAAACGCCTGCGCCGCGAGCGCGACGTGGCCGTCTCGTTCCTGCTCGATCAATCTTCTTCGACGGCGCGCACCATCGGCCGCCACCCGTTGCAGCCTTACACGCACCCCGGCCGCCGCATCATCGAGATCGAAAAGGAGGGACTCGTCTTGATGAGCGAAGCCCTCGAAGCCGTGGGCGACGCCTACGCCATCTACGGCTTCACCTCCGAGGGGCGGCGCAACGTGAAGTTTTACGTCGTCAAAGATTTCGACGAACGCCACTCGGAAGAGATCGAGCGGCGCATCGGCGGCATCAACTACCAGCACAACACGCGGCTCGGCGCGGCCGTGCGCCACGCCGCCGTGCGCCTGCGCTCGCAAGAGGCGCGCACGCGTCTGCTCATCGTGCTCTCGGACGGGCGTCCCTACGACCACGACTACGGCGACGCGCGCTACGCCCGCGAAGACACGCGCGAGGCTCTGCGGCAGGCGCGCCTCTCAGGCATCACGCCCTTCTGCATCACCATCGACCGCGATTCCGAGGCCGAACTCAAAGACCTCTACGGCGAAGTCGGCTACACGATCATCGACGACGTGCTGAGTTTGCCGGAACGCATGCCCGCGATCTACCGGAGGTTGACGACGTGAGTGAAAGTTGAGCCGGGCGGAAGCGGCGGCGGCGGGAAATTAAAAGGGGCGAGTCTCGGAAACTTGCGGGTGAACGAGACATCGCCCTTTCGCCTCCGGCTCTTTTGCGCTGGAGACCACGCCCCGGCCGTTTTGCCTCACAGGAGACTTTTGCTGCGAATTCGGCTCCGCGCCTAACGTGAGAGGGGCGGATTCCGCGGCCGCCGCTTATTCTGTGCGCTCGCGCACAGAATAAAAATCTCCTCCGTTATAATTTCGCCAAACAGAGCGTGTAAAGATTTACTAAAGGGTGGTGTGCAAGAATGTGGAGTGCTCGTCATTCTTGTCATTGTAACTTGGAAATGCGTGCGCCGGTTCGGCCGTGAAGGCCGGACGATTGAAAGCGTGTGCGGTTAACGTAAACTTTTGGTTTCAGCGAACACAGGAGGAACTTCAATGCGACGAACTTTAGCTCTGATGAGCTTATTGGCTCTGGCGACTTTCGGCGCGGCTTGCGCCGCCACCGACAACGCGAACATGACCAACGCCAACAACGCCAATAACATGAACGCCACCGGCACGACCGGCACCGGCGCAACCACCGGCACGGGCGCGACCGGCACGACCAGCACCGCCGACAACATGAACGCCGCGGGCGGAACCACCGGCACCACCGGCAACACGAACATGAACGGCAACGGCAACATGAACGGCAACGGCAACATGAACGGCAACGCCAATCGCGGCAACGGCAACATGAACGGCAACATGGGCAACGGCAACGGCAACATGCGCGGCGGCAACACCAACACCGGCACGGGCGCGAACCGTAACACTCCTTAGTCTCACGCCGAAAGTTTGAGCGAGACTGGATAAAAATTCAGAGGGGCGCGAAGTCAACTTCGACTTCGCGCCCCTCTGAATTTTTATCCGGCGTCCGCGCCGCCTGTTTTGGCAACGCGCCGGCTATTGTACACTCGGAATATATGTCGAACACAGAGCAGTTCACCATCGGGGTCGAGGAAGAATATCAGATCGTCAGTCGTGAGACGGGCGAGTTGCGCCCGCGCGCGCTGCGCATCTTGCCGGAGGCGCGCGAGGCCGTCGGCGAGAGCGTGACGCCGGAACTCTATCTCTCGCAGATCGAGATCGGCACACGCGTCTGCGCGACGCTCGCCGAAGCCCGCGACGAACTCACGCACCTGCGGCGCGAGATCATCACGGCGGCCGAAAGCGACGGCCACCTCATCGCGGCGGCGGGCACGCATCCCTTCTCTCACTGGGAAGATCAGGAACTCACGCCGAAGCGTCGCTATCGCGGCATCGCCGAGGAATACGAGCAACTGGCGCGCGAGCAGTTGATCTTCGGCTGTCACGTCCACGTCGGCATCAACGACCGCGAGGCCGCCATCCACGTGATGAACCGCGCGCGCCTGTACCTCGCGCCGCTGCTCGCGCTCGCCGCCAACTCTCCCTACTGGCTCGGCTGGGATACGGGCTACGCGAGTTTCCGCACCGAAATCTGGCGTCGCTGGCCGATGTCGGGCACGCCGCAGGTCTTCCGGTCGCGCGCCGAATACGACCACCTCGTTCAAACTCTGGTCGAGACGGGCAGCGTCTCCGACGGGACGAAAATCTACTGGGACGTGCGCCCCTCCGCGCGCTACGAGACGCTCGAATACCGCGTCACGGACGTGTGCTTGACCATCGACGAAGCCGTCATGATCGCGGGACTCGTGCGCGCGCTGACGCGCACCGCTTACGAACACTACCAGCGCGGCGAACCGCTCACCGTCGTGCGCCCCGAAGTGCTGCGCGCGGCCAAGTGGCGCGCCGCCCGCTACGGCCTCGACGCCGAACTCATCGACGTGACCGAAGGTTGCGCGCGTCCGGCGGCCGAAGTCGTCGAGAAACTTCTCGCGCACCTGCGCCCCGCGCTCGAAGCGGACGGCAACTGGGATGAAGTGGCCGCCCTCACGCGCTACACGCTCGCGCGCGGCAACGGCGCGGCGCGGCAACGTCAGGCCTTCGCCCGCACGAACAATTTAGAGTCCGTCGTTGATCTCATCGTCAGCGAAACGGCCAAAGGCACGACCTGAAAGTTACGCCCGGCCTCCGCGCGGCGCGCCGCGCGTCCGGGTCGGAACGCCGCTTTAGTTCCGGCGGGTCGGCTTGAGATAATGCCGCCGGAAGCGAGAAGGGGAACATTGGTTTGACGAACACGGAAGACGCGCGTGAGAAATACGGGCGACGGGTGCAGCGTTGCTACGGGTGTTTCGTGGCCTACTATTTGAAGGACATGTATCTCGGCGAAGACGCGACCTACTACTGCGAACACTGCCGCGACGAGACGATGTTTCACTTCGAACAGTTCTCGCAAGCGCTTGACCTCTCCAAGTTGCCGAGCATGCAAACGGACGACGAATGACCTCGAACCCCGGCCACAGGCGATAAGTCCCGACGCGACTCTCGCGGCCGCCAAACGCCCTCTCGAATCTGTTTTGAAGCATGTTAGACTTGCGCCCGGCCGTCAGGTAACGAAGCAATATCAGAGGATTAGTTATGAAGTTGTCTAAAACATACGCGCGCATGTTGTTGGCGGCTCTGGTCGCCGCCGGCCTGTCGGGCGCGGCGCGAGCGCAACGCGTGATCACGGTTCCCGGTAGCCGGGAGGAGTACGAGGCGTACAAGGCGGAGCGCGAGGCGCAGATGATGCGCCGGCAGATGGAGCGTGAGAATGAGAGATTCAAGCGGGAGAGCGAACTGCGCAGAACTCGCCGGGCATCTTCCGCCGTGCCCCTCCCGCCCGCCAGAAAGATGACGGCGGAGCATAAGCGGCGGCTCTACCCGACGGAGGCCGAGCGCGCCTCTCTCGCCGCGCTGCTCCGCGAGGATGGGACGGGACTCGCGCGTCTCCTGCCTTACACGGGCTGCGTGGTTGATCCGCGAATCGTGAATGTCGCCGGCTCGTGCGTGGATCAAATACCGCCGGTGGCGGGCGGCGGTTCGTTCTACTCGTTCAGAGCCGGGAAGCATCACCCCGCTTTTCAGGCAGACCTCGCGCTGCGCAACAACTTATTCAATGCCGGGTTTATGCCGCACACCCTGGGGCTGCTGACCACCCTCGGCGACGTGCCGCTCGATGCCGTGACGCTCCACAGCCAGGCCCTGCGGCCGTTTCTCAAACTCGTCCCCGCCGCCACGCTGGCCGAGACGGAGCAGGAGTTCAAGCGCAGCCGCCCGTGGCTCGAAGCGCCGGATCACGCCTACGGCCCGACCGCGCCGGTGCGCGCGAACACGACTTACGTGCTCCGCGCCATCGCCTTCGAGCCGAACCGGAGCAAGCCCTCCGACGTGCTCGTCGCCTTCCGCGTCACGCGCAAGGACGCGGACGGCGCGGTGACGTTCGCGTGGAAGCAACTCCAAAAGCCGAAGAACTAAAACTCAACGCAAACATTCGCACCCGCGCCC
>DASQNL010000127.1:0-4991 GCA_035644995.1 Pyrinomonadaceae bacterium
GACGCCATACTGTACGATGGCCTTTTCGAGTTTAGCCGGATCGATGCGGATATTCTGATCCTGACCCGTCGTGACCATCCCGATCTCAAGCTGCGTCATCTGCCCGACCTTCTCCTCCACAGTCATGCGCGACAACAGTTCATTGATTCTCGCGGTGTGGTCACGCGCAGGCGGCGCGGTGCGGAGCGCCGCCTGATAGTAGGCCTCGCTATCCGCGATGTCGGTCGTAGCCGCCGCAGTGTTCCCTTGAAACGGGGCTGCGAAGGTTTGTTGTAGTCGCAGGCAAAAGGTTTGTGCAAGCATGAAGGCTGTGAGAGCCAGAGCAGTTTTTCTCATAAGTTTTTTGTGTAGTCCGCCGGAAATTCTTGATTGAAGAAACAGGTCGGGACATTCTGCTCAATCCGGAGCATATGTTCAAGTGTTATTTTCGGAGCAGACGATAATTCAAACTCCATGCTCGCCCCGGCTCATTTATAGTCGGCGAAAGATTGCGATACAGCGGACGAGTTTTTGTTTAAATTCTCCTTGTTCCCGCACCTCAATGCGCTATGGCGACAATTGAGAAGGGGCGACGGCAAGGATCGCGGTTAGAAGGTGAGGGGCGAACGGATGTCGCCATGGCCGGGATGCGGCCGGGCGTTCGGGGGTGTGGCGAGCTACTTAAAAGCTCCTGTTAGGCGGCTCTTTTTTCTTCGCGGATGATGCGTGCGACATCGCTCGTCAACGCCGCGCCCGTCTCGACCAATTGCGCCCGCCGCGGTCGGAGCGTGCGGGCGACCTCGCGCAGATGCCGCGCATCGTTGAGCGTCTCGCGCACGAGTTCATCCTCACCGTGGTCGGCGAGCAACAACATGATCTCGCCGGCCGTCGCGGCTATCTCATCCGCCAACTCCGGGGGCGGCGCGTCCTCCAGACAATCCCGTAGGCTGTCGAACAGTTCTTCCAGATGAAGCGAGAGCTGTGAGAGTTTGTCTAAATGGAAATGGTGTTGGGTCATGGTGGAGATGGATTCTATCATCTGAGGCCGGGGAGGGATAGTATTATTTGTGCAACTATGTGCCATTCACGACATAATGGGCATTATCGGACGCCGGAGAATCGTTTGCGAGGCGCGGGTCGCCGGAGTTCCCTGTTGAGATTCGCTCTTTTAATTGTTTAATCATGGGCGGCGTCGCAACGCGTGATACCGCGACGGTCGCCCTCGCAGTTATCTTCAAATTACATCGGCAGAGGTGAATGTCGAGTCGGCAATCGGAAGGTCGGACTAACCCGCAACTTTCAGGCCGCAATGGAACGGCCGGCCGGGATAAACGGGGCTGAGATGGTTTAAGCTGTACCGATGAATGAGAGCAAGAATTCGACCTTACAAGGTTTGACGGCCGGACAGCCGGCGGAAGCGCGGATTGAATATACGCAACGCCGCGAGGCGCGCCTGGCGACGGCGGCAGAACGCGAGCGACGCTTTCGCACGGTCGGAATCGCGCGCCTCGCCGTGATGGTCTTCGGAATAACGCTGGCTTGGTTCGCGTACAGCGGCGCGGTCGCGTGGTGGTGGCTGGTTCCGCTTGTGGTCGGCTTTCTCGCTTTGGCCGACTGGCAGCAGCGCATCACACAGGCGCGCCGTCGCTGCGAGAGTGCGGCGGCCATCTACGAGCAAGGGCTAGCCCGACTCGATGACCGCTGGATGGGGACGGGGACGACGGGCGAGCGTTTCCTCGATGAGTCTCATCCATACGCCGCCGACCTTGATCTGTTCGGGCACGGTTCATTGTTCGAACTGCTATCGAGAGCGCGCACCCGCGTGGGAGACGAGACACTGGCTAACTGGTTGCTCGCGCCGGCCGCGCCGGAGGTGGTGCGCGCGCGACAGACGGCCGTCGCCGAACTCCGTCCCCGGCTCGACCTGCGGGAAGACCTCGCGTTGCTCGGCGCGGGCGTCCGCTCAGGCGAAGATGCGCAAACGCTGGCCGAGTGGGCTGCCGCGCCGCCGTGGTCAATCTCGCCCGCCACGCGCATGCTCGCGGTATCGCTGGGGTTGCTGTCGTTGGCAACTCTCCTTCTCTGGATCGCCGGATACGGCGCGATTCCCTTTCTCGTGACGTTTATCATCGGGAGAGTCTTCTCCTTCCGCATGAAGGCCGAGGTCGAGCGGGTCGTCAACGCCGTAGACGCGCCGGGGCGCGATTTGATGCTGTTGTCCGAAGTGCTTCGCCGGGTCGAGCGCGAACGCTTCACGAGTCCGCGTCTGGTCGAGGTGCGCGCCGCGCTCGATGTCGAAGGCTTGTCTGCGTCCCAACAGATCGCGCGCCTCAACCGTCTGATCGATCTGCTCGACGCGCGACGCAACATGATCTTTGCGCCGCTGGCCGCCGTCATGCTCTGGCCGCTCCAGTTCGCCATCGCCATCGAGGCGTGGCGTCAAAGCTCAGGCGCGGCCGTGGCGCGTTGGCTGGCGGCGGTGGGCGAATTCGAGGCTCTCGGCTCTCTGGCCGGTTATTCCTACGAGCATCCAAAAGACCCCTTCCCCGAACTCGTGGAGGGCGCGGCTTGCTTCGAGGGCGAAGGGCTGGGACATCCTTTGATCCCGGCGTCGCGCAGCGTGCGAACGGATTTGCGCCTCTCGGATGAGCGACAGCGTGTGCTGGTCGTCAGCGGCTCGAACATGTCCGGCAAGAGCACGCTGCTGCGGACGTTGGGCATCAACACGGCGCTGGCATTAGCCGGTGCGCCGGTGCGCGCGCGGTCGTTGCGGCTCTCACCGCTTCAGGTGGGCGCCTCGATCCGGGTTCAAGACTCGCTCCAGGCCGGAGCCTCGCGTTTCTACGCCGAGATCACGCGCCTGCGCCAGATCGTGGAACTGACCAAAGGGACGCTCCCCGTGCTGTTCCTGCTCGACGAGATTCTCCACGGAACGAACTCGCACGACCGCCGGATCGGAGCCGAGGGCGTGGTGCGCGGCCTGCTCGAACGCGGCGCAATCGGTTTGATCACGACTCACGACCTCGCTCTGGCGCGCATCGCCGAAGGTCTCGCCCCGCGTGCGGCCAACGTTCACTTTCAAGATCATCTCGAAGGGGGAAAGATGACTTTCGACTATCGCCTGCGTCCCGGCACGGTGCAAAGAAGCAACGCCCTCGAATTGATGCGGTCGGTGGGGCTTGATGTTTAGATCGATAAACGGCAGGCACAACTGCCGCTCTCACCTCGATCAAAGATTTTCGCGGCGTGCTGTTATGATGTGGCGAAAGGCGTCACGACTTTTTGCCCGGCTATGACCCGGAGCTTGCGTCCATGAACGATCTGCCGCGCCACACGCTCGCGCGAATCATCCTTAAACACGGTCGCGGCATTTGCGACTCGCCGAAACGCGTGGAAGCTCTGCTGCGTGACTTGTCCGGCGCGCACCGGCGCGAGATAAACATTATCATCGGCGCGCTTGAGGAACGCGTGGCGGCCGATCTGCTGGCGGCAGGCCGCACAACCCCACGCGACGTGTTGCTGGCGCGGCTCGCGGCGCGGCTGCGCGACCACCTTGCCTACACGCCGGAGGCCGCGCGCTGGGGAGTCGAAACATGGGCGGTCGCGCTCGGAATCATGTCCGAGACGGAACTCTTGGAGCGCGCGCGGGCGGAAGCGGCGGAATCAGCGCGAAGGGCTGCTCCGTCGCCCGCTCAAAACGCGGAACCGCCCGCGTCTAAACCGACGCGCCCCGCCCCAAGCCCGTCTCAGCCGCCACGCGGAAAGAACCACACGCCCGCGCGGCAGCCGTCGCCGTCGCCGCAGGCTAGCCCGCCGCCGCCGACAATCTTCACGCCGCCCATGCCCGCCCCGCGCCGGACGCCCACGACGCACCCGAACGCGCCCATCGCTCGCGCTCCGCGGCAGAACGTTGCGCCGCCGTCTCCCGCCGGAGATGCTTCGCGGCGCGGTCTAACGCTGCGCGGTTGTCTGATCGGTTTGCTGTTGGTGATCGTTCTGGTCGTCGCCGCCGTCTTCGTCGTCCCGGCGGTCATCATGGTCTTGAAAGAGGAACAAGCCCAACCGAGTATCAATGATCCGCGCATCAGGTGACCTCCGGCGGGGGCACGCCCGGCGGGGCAGACGGCTCATCCCTGCCCCGGCTTAATTCGGATTCAAGTCTCCGTCGCTTCCTGCATCTCCGTCCGATGGTGTATCTTTTCTGTAATTTCCGACAATCATTTGAACGGCTACCCGACACGTTAAGGGGGAGGACTTTCGATTATGAGCAGACGACCGGGCGGCGAACTCGCTTCGCGTCCACTACACTTCATCTGGATCGCCGACGCATCCGGCTCGATGCAGCAGGACGGCAAAATTCAGGCTTTGAACAACGCGATCCGCGAAGCCATTCCGCACATGAAAAAGGTCGCGGACGATAATCCTAACGCGCAGGTGCTCGTGCGCGCCGTGAAGTTTTCGGACGGCGCGCAGTGGCACATCTCGCAGCCGACGCCGGTGGCGGACTTCGCTTGGAACGATCTTCCGGCGGAAGGTGAAACCGACATGGGCAAGGCGCTCTCGCTCGTCGCCGAGCAACTCAAGATGCCGCCCATGTCCGAGCGCGCCCTGCCGCCCGTGCTCGTCCTCATCTCGGACGGCCAGCCCACAGATGATTTCGACAAAGGGCTGAAAGAACTGCTCGACGAACCGTGGGGCAAGAAGGCCGTGCGGATCGCGATCTCAATCGGGCAGGATGCGGACGCCGACGTGCTGCAAAAATTCATCGCGCACCCGGAGATGAAACCGCTCGCGGCCAATTCGCCCGAAGCCCTCGTCAAACATATCAAGTGGGCTTCGACGGCCGTGCTGAAATCCGCCTCGTCGCCCGCCGTCGGCGGCACCGATCACCCGGACGCATCGCCCGCCGCCGCCGGTTCGCCGGTCGGCGCGCCCGCGCCCGGCGCGACCCCACCCGACCCCAACGCCCCTGCCGGAACGACGAACGCCGCGCCCGCCGCCGGAGCCGCCGT
>DASQNL010000128.1:0-7553 GCA_035644995.1 Pyrinomonadaceae bacterium
AGCAACTTGTGTTATTCAGCACGTAACAACGGACAACTGACCACGGACAACTGACAGTTTTACAAAAATTCTTCCGCGAAAATGTTGCCGCGCCCGAGGATGCAGGCGGGGTCGAAGGCGCGTTTGAGGGCGGCCATCTGGCGTAAGGCTTCGTCGCCGTAGAGCGCGCGCAGGTAGTCGCGTTTGATCTTGCCGACGCCGTGCTCGGCCGAGATCGTGCCGCCGACCGCAACGGCGCGAGCGATGAATTGGCCGTAGACGGCGCGCGCGGCGGCGGCCTGCTCATCATCGCGCGGGAGGATGTTGACGTGGACGTGGTTGTCGCCGATGTGGCCGAAGATGACGTATTGCAGGCCGCTCGCGCGCAAGGTTTCCTGATAGAAGCCGAGCATGGCGGCGAAGTCGTCGTCGGGGACGGACATGTCGGTCGAGACTTTGCGCTGCCCGTGGCGCGCGAGCCATTCGTTGACGAGCACGGGCAGCGCGTGGCGAAAGTCGCGCAGGCGCGCCTGGTCGCGCTCGTCCGTGGCGAACCAAGAAGCGTCGAGCGCGGCGTCGTGTCGTTCGAGCAGGGCGAGCCACGCGTCCATGAGTTGTTCTTCGGTCGCGGCGTTCGTCTCCTGCTCGAAGAAGACCGCCCCGCGCGCGTGCGCCGGGATGGCCGGATATTTCTCACGGAGAAAATTGAGAGCTTCGGCGTCGAAGAACTCAAGCGCGCGGGCGTCCAACGCGCCGGGCAGATTCGCGGCGCGCGTCGCGAGCGACGCCTCGCGCGCGGCGCGGACGAAGGCGAGCAGTTTTTCCTCTTCCGTGAAGAAGACGACGCCGCTCAGGACGCCCGCCGGTTTCGGCAGCAGCGCGGCCTCGATTTCGACGACGACGCCGAGCGTGCCCTCGCTCCCGATGAAGAGATCGAGGGCGTCCATCCCCGGCTCGACGTAATAACCGGCGGCGTGCTTGCGCGTTCGCGGCATCCGGTAAGCGGGCAGTTGCGCGTCGATGGTGCGCGCTGCGCCGAGCGGAATCACCATCCGCCCCTCCGCATCGGCGAACACCTCGCCGCGTGCGAGCGAGAGCACGTCGCCCGTCGTGAGCGCGACCTTGAGACGGCGGATGTAACGGCGCGTCGCGCCGTACTTGAAGGTGCGCGCGCCTGAGGCGTTCGTCACGACCGTGCCGCCCATGTAGCAACTCCATTCGGTCGGGTCGGGCGGATACAACAGGCCGCGACTCTCCACCGCGCGCCGGAAATCCGCGAGCGTCACGCCCGCTTCGACCGTCGCCCGCCCGCCCTGTTCGCCCGCCACGATCTCCCCGATGCGATTCAGCCTATCGGTCGCCAACACGACGCCGCCGAACGGCACGCGCCCGCCCACCACACCCGTGCCCGCGCCCGACACCGTGACCGCGACGCGCGCAGCCGAAGCCTCGGCCAAAACGCTCGCCGCTTCTTCCGCCGTCTCCGGGAACACGACGCGCGAAGCACGCCCGCCCGCGAGGTTGCTCGCGTCGGCGAGATACGACTGCATCTCTTCGATGTTTGTCTTGATAATCACAGCTTTAAGGTGTCTCGGCCAGCCCCCTACTCAACGTTTTTTGCACTCGGATTCCGAGCCCCAGTAGGGCTGCAAAAACCGTTGTGGCTCTCTCGTCCAGCCTACCCGCCCACGGTCGTCGCGCATTTTGATCCACCATACGGAATCAGGCTTTTCCTCAAACACGCCCCAGCAATTCGCGTTCGATGCACATTTCTCCGCCGCGTCGGGGCCGGGACGTGGGCTATAGGTCAACTGTTGTTCCGCGTACCAGCGTCCTTTATGCCTAATCTTGTAAACTTCTTCGCCGATGTATGTGTAGGCGTAGATTATGTCTCCCGGTTTAAAGTGTTCCTGTGCTTTGAGGACAACGAATCTTCCCGGTTTGTAGACATGCACTTCTCCTGTCAAGGCGGTGACACACTGCCCCACGCGAAACTCTCTGACTTTCCGGCTCCGCTCATCCGGGCGGGCATACACGCTTGTCGTCTCTAATGTCTTCCAGCGACCATAAGAGCAGGCTTCTCCCTCACACGCCCCGCGATCAAGGTAAACGGGGCGACGCCTTTGTTGCGCGTGAGAGGCAAAGGCTCCCCAAGAGATCAATGAGGTCAACAAGAAACCGACAAAAATACGCCGCATCTTTGCCCCTTCCTTTCAGGTCATCGTCAACTCGCGCTCGCGCAGGTACTTGATGCGGTCGCGGAGTTCGGCGGCGCGTTCAAACTCCATCGACTTGGCGGCGTGGCGCATCTCCGCTTCGAGGCGGGCGATGGTGCCGTCGATTTTGTCGCGCGAATAGTCTTCGAAGGCTTCGAGTTCGAGCGGCACTTTGAAGTAGTCTGCCTCGTAGGCGGTGACGAGGGTGGCGTCGATGGGTTTGATGATGGTTTGCGGCGTGATGCCGTGTTCGAGGTTGTAGTCCTGTTGAATGGTGCGGCGTCGCTCGGTCTCGTCAATCGCGCGCTTCATGGAATCGGTGATGCGGTCGGCGTAGAGGATGGCCGTGCCGCTGGAATGGCGCGCGGCGCGGCCGATGGTTTGAATGAGCGACGACTCGGAACGGAGGAAGCCTTCCTTGTCTGCGTCGAGGATGGCGACGAGGGAGACTTCGGGCAAGTCCAAGCCCTCGCGCAAGAGGTTGATGCCGACCAGCACGTCGAACTCGCCGCGCCTGAGGTCGCGCAGGATTTTGATGCGTTCCAGCGTCTCGATGTCCGAATGGAGATAGCGCACTTTCACGCCGACCTCGGTGAAATACTCGGTCAAATCCTCGGACATCTTTTTCGTCAGGGTCGTGACGAGCACGCGCTCGTTGCGTTCGGCGCGCACGCGGCACTCTTCGAGCAGATCGTCGATCTGTCCCTTGACGGGGCGGACGATGACGACCGGGTCGGTGAGTCCGGTCGGGCGGATGATCTGTTCGACCACTTCGCCGCCGGTTTTCGTCAGTTCGTAGGGGCCGGGCGTGGCCGAGACGTAAATCACTTGCCCGATGCGCTCGTTGAACTCGTCGAAATTGAGCGGGCGGTTGTCGAGCGCGGAGGGCAGACGGAAGCCGTACTCGACGAGCGTGCGCTTGCGCGACTGGTCGCCGTTGAACATGCCGCGCACCTGCGGCACGGTCTGGTGCGACTCGTCGATGACGACCATCGTGTCGCGCGGGAGATAATCGAGGAGCGTGGGCGGCGGGTCGCCGGGATTTTTGCCGGTGAGATGGCGCGAGTAGTTTTCGATGCCGCGACAGAAACCCATCTCCTTGATCATTTCGAGATCGTACATCGTGCGCTGGTGGAGGCGTTGCGCCTCGACGAGCTTGCCTTCCTGAATCAGCTTCGGCTCCCACCAGTTCAACTCTTCGCGGATGGTTTTGATCGCGCGTTTGATGGTCGGCTTCGACATCACATAGTGCGTCTTCGGGTAGATGGGCAAACGCGAGGTGTGCTTGTGCAGGACTTCGCCGAGCAGCGGGTCGATGGTGGAGATGGTATCGATCTCGTCGCCCCAGAGTTCGATGCGGTAGGCCTGCTCCTGATAACTCGGAAAGATTTCCACGATGTCGCCGCGCACGCGGAAACTGCCGCGCGCAAACTCGATGTCGGAGCGTTCGTATTGCAACTCGACGAGTTTCTGCACGAGCGCGTCGCGCGTCATCTTCATGCCCGGTTCGACGAAGAGGAGCATGTTGTAATAGGCGTCCGGGTCGCCGAGGCCGTAGATGCAGGAGACGGAGGCGATGACGATCACGTCGCGCCGTTCGAAGAGGGCGCGCGTGGCCGAGAGCCGGAGGCGGTCGATCTCCTCGTTGATGGTCGCCTCCTTCTCGATGTACATGTCGGCGGCGGGAACGTAAGCCTCCGGCTGATAGTAGTCGTAGTAGGAGACGAAATACTCGACGGAGTTTTCGGGGAAGAAGTTTTTGAACTCTTGATACAACTGCGCGGCGAGCGTCTTGTTGTGGGCGATGACGAGCGTGGGGCGTTGGGTACGCTGGATGACGGAGGCGATGGAGAAGGTCTTGCCGCTGCCCGTGATGCCGAGCAACACCTGATGTTTCTGGCCGTCGCCGAGGCCGCCGACGAGCGCGTCGATGGCCTGCGGTTGATCGCCCTGCGGACTGAAATCCGAACGAAGCTGAAAAGGCATGCGGATAGGATAACCCGATGCGGGCGCAAGCTCAAAAAGGGATGAGGGATGAGAGCGGAGGGATGAGGGCGGAGGGATGAGGGATGAATGAAGAAAGCACACACTTGCTTGAATGCTTCTCTGGTTCATCCCTCATCCCTCCGCCCTCATCCCTTTCAGGTCGCGGGCTTCGTGAGAGCTTGCAAGTCGGCCGGTGCGCCGTTGAAGTAGTTGTGATCGGCTGCGCCGTTCACGCCGTGGATGGCGAGGCTCTGTGAGTATTGCCAGAACGTCCAGTCAGGCCACCCGTGCGGGAGCGGCTGGGGCGCGGAACCGTAGTGCGCGAGCCAGAGCGGGAACTTGCCGAACCCGTCGTTCATGTACTCGTTCCAGAAAGAGGTGTTGGTGTAGATGATCGGGGTCATGCCGGTGGCCTGGGCGACCGTGTCGATCCAGTTGCCGACGCCCGCGATGAGCGCGCCGCCCGTGACGCCGTCGTTCAACTCGATGTCGATGACGGGCGGCAGATCGCCCGGTTCGAGTTGGACGACTTGCAGGAAATGATTAGCCTGCGCGATGGCGTTCTGCCCCGCGCGAAAGAAATGATACGCGCCGCGCACGAGTCCCGCGCTTTTCATGCCGCTCCAATTCGCAGCGAACTGAGGGTCGGTAGAGGTTGCCTCGGTCGCCTTGGCGAAAGCGAAGGCGCACGCGGCGTCCTTCACCTGCGGCCAATTAACCGCGCCTTGATAGTGTGAAACGTCGATCCCGTTCAGGTAGGTCGCTTGGGTTGTGTTGGTCATCGGTTCGGCTTCTCCTTAACTGTGCGGCGGCGGCGGCGGCGCGCGCTTCTCGCGCACACCATGAAACAGGCTTGCCGCTCGCGCGCCGAAAGTTTAAACGGGCGGGCGGCGCATGGTTTAGCGCGTCTCCCGCCCGATCAATGTGCGCCGTCGAAGGCAGTTTGAAATCGCTCAGGCGGCCGGCGTGGGGGCGTTCGGTTGACTGCTGATCTGGTAGATGGCCTCCATCACGGCGGAACGCACTTCGGTCGGGAGCGAGCCGCGCACGGCGAGACGACGGAACGACGGGAGTATTTCGTGCTGGCCGGAGAGCGCGAGCAGCTTCACGACGGCGAGGCGCACCTCGTTGTCGTGGTGGCTCTCGATGGCGCGAATCAGCGGGGCGACTTCGCCCGCCTTCGCCATCAGGAAAAGCAGCGAAAAGGCGTCGTAGGTCTTGTCGCGGCTCTCGCCCGTGAGGTTGCCGATGGCTTCGTCGGCGAGACCCGAACCGGAGAGCGCAGCCCCGATCTGGCGGCGACGCTCGACGGGCGACTCGCGCAAGGCGCGCGTGAAGGAATCCGCGCGGTCTTCGTTCATGTCGTAGATGGCGCGGGCGGCGGCGTTGCGCACCTCTCCGGCCGGGTCGTCGAAGGCGGCGCAGATTTGTTCGAAGGCTTCGTCCGTGTTCAGGCGCGAGAGCGCGAGGACGCTCTGCGCGCGTTCGCTCGCGTCGTCGCTTGCGAGGCGCAGTTGGATGCCCTTCGGGATGATCGAATAGGTGTCTTCGTCGGAGCCGTCGGCCAGACTCAACCCCTTGTCGGCTTTCACGATCTCCGCGCCGCGCACGGGTTCGGCATCGGAGGTTGCGACCGGCGGGCGAGTCTCGAAAGCGGGCGGCTGCGGCTGTTCGACGCGGGCGGACTCCGCTACGGGCGACGCGACGAAGGGCGTGGCGGCGTTCGTTTCGAACGTTTCGACCTCCAGAGTGTCGAACAGGGAATCCGTCTCGTCGCGGCGCGCTGCGGAGGCGGATGCGTCCGGCGCGGGCGTTGCCGACAAGCCCCCGGCGTCCTCCGCGTAGAAAACGCCGATGGGTTTGGCGGGTTCGATAGCTTGAATCGTCACCTCGTGTTCGTCCGCGTCGAGATCAATCCAATCGTCGTCGCCCACGGCGGGTTGGCCGGAACCGGCGGCGAAGTCGGAGCGATAGACGGGCTGCGGTTCCGGGTCTGCATGCGTCGCCGGGGCGGAGTCGTCGAACAGGTCGGGCGAGGCGGCGGGAGACCCGGCATGGGGAGTTGCGGCGAACGGCTCGATGTCCGTCGTCGTTTCCGCGCTCGCGGCCGACTCGGTTTCGCGCTTGCGCGCTTCGATGAGACTGGCTTCTTTCGCCGCGAGGGTCGCGGCGAGGTCGGTTTCGAGGGGAGCGGCCGACGCGGCCTCGACCGTGTCAATCTCAACTTCGGCGGTCGCCGCTTGAGGCGCGGTTTCGAGGTGCGGGGCGGTAAAGGCGAAAGCCCCGGCCTCTCTGATCTCGATAGCCTTCGTCTCTTCGTCGGCGGCGTCAGTCTCCGCTTCCTCAACGGCGGCCGGGGCTTCAATCGTCCCTGTCTCCCGCGCAGTTAAGGCGGGCGACTCGACCGTCAAATCTTCAAACGGCGAGTCGGCCTCTTTCGCGCCCGCCGACGCAGTCTCCGAGGCCAGCGGAGTCACTTCGGCCACGACCGGGGTGGCGTAGGCGAGTTCGAGTTCTTTCGTCTCGGACTCTTTGGTCTCAGGCTCTTGCGTCGCCGCCGTCTCTTTCGCTTCGAGCGGCGTCGTTTCGACGCTTTGAACTTCGGTTTCGGCCGGGGCAGCCGCCGCGATGGCGGGCGTCGGCGCGTGGTCTTCAACTACGTGTGCGGCGGCTTCTTCCGCTTCCGCCTGGCAGGCTTCGACGGCGCGCTGGATGAGCGCGCGCGGCACTTGCCGCGACGTTTCGCGCCAGCGCAACGCTTCGAGCGCGCCGACGGCCGACGGGTCGCGCAGTTCGGCCAGGGCTTCGACCGACGTGCGGCGCACATCCGCCGAGGGGTCTTCGAGCGCGGCGGTGAGGTGCGCGGTTGCGCTATGGTCGCCGAGCAGGCCGAGCGTGTGCGCGGCGGCGGCGCGTTCGCCGGGAGCTTCGGCGGATTGGAGCGCGCGGGTGGCCGCTTCAAAATAGCCGTGCTTGAGGAACGCCGTGCGGGCATGCGCCTGTCGCGCGGCGTTGCGACCGGAGATAGCCGACATCAACTCGGCCGAGACGAGTTGGCGCGTGCCCTCGTCCGCCGCGTTGACGACGCGCTCGTCGTAACTGTCGCCCGCGAGCACCTTTTTGATCTCGGCCTCGATCAGTTCGGGGTCGAAAGCGACCGCCGGTTCGACGGCTTTCGTCTCCGTCGCCTTCGCTTCGACGGCCTTCGTCTCGTCCTCTCTGCCGTCCTCAACTTCGGTCGTCTCGCTCAGCGCGGCTCCGGCGATGATCGCGCCCGTCGCGGCGACCGCGCCGCCCGTCATGCCCGCGTCTCGCGCCGTCGCGCCGCCGGATGTCGCGCCGGTCGAGGTGGCGGCGGCGGCCGAGCCTCCG
>DASQNL010000129.1:0-3875 GCA_035644995.1 Pyrinomonadaceae bacterium
AAAGGCGCAGCCGAACCGGAGCAACCGGCGCACGACGCGGCCGGTAGCCACCCGCGGCAAAGAGAAGAAGGACTCGAAAGTCGGCTCGGCCTTCAAGAAATTAAAGAAGGTCTTGAACCCGTTTTAGCTCTGCGGATCGAATAATAATTTTCTTCGTTCCCGGCGCGGCTTCCGGAGGATTTTCCGGGCGCCGCCGGCCACATCAATCTATGTCAACTGAACCAACACCAGTTCAATCTTTTCAAGTGGGCAACGCCGCGTTCGGCGACGGACGTTTGACGATCATCGCCGGGCCGTGCGTGATCGAGACGCCGGAGCACGCTTTGATGATGGCGCGCGAGTGCGCGCGTATCGCCCGCGCGGCCAATCTGGATTACGTCTTCAAGGCGTCTTACGACAAGGCCAACCGCACCTCGCACGAGAGTTTTCGCGGGCGCGGGATGGCGGAAGGTTTGGAAGTGTTGCGGCGCGTGAAGGAAGAGGTGGGCGTGCCGGTGTTGACGGACATTCACGACGTATCGCAGGTGGAGCCGGTGGCGGCCGTCGCCGACGTGTTGCAGATTCCGGCCTTCCTCTCAAGACAGACGGACTTGATCGTCGCGGCGGCGCGCACGGGGCGCGTCGTGAACGTGAAGAAGGGACAGTTTCTCGCCCCGTCGGACGCGCGCAACATCGTGCGCAAGGCGCGCGCCGAAGGGTGCGAGCGGCTGCTGCTCACGGAGCGCGGCGTCTCCTTCGGCTACGGCAATCTCGTCGTCGACATGCGCTCGTTTCCCATCATGCGCTCGTTTGGCGCGCCCGTCGTCTTCGACGTGACGCACTCGCTGCAACTGCCGGGCGGTCTCGGTCATGCAACGGGCGGGCAGTCTGAGTACATCGAACCGCTCGCGCGCGCGGGGGTCGCCTGCGGCGTGGACGCGGTCTTCATGGAAGTGCACGAGGAGCCTTCGCGCGCTCTCTCGGACGGGGCGAACGCGCTGCCGCTCGCGCGGCTCGAACCGCTCCTGCACATGCTGCGCGACCTACACCAACTCGTCCGGCCGAACGTCGCCGCGGAACATCACACACTCGCTCAGGTATGAACAATCTTCGTCTGCTCAAACTCGCTCTCGTCTTCACACTGATGTTGACCTCGACCGGCGCACGCGCACAGGAAGAAGCGCGCGCCGTGTGGCAGGTGACGCGCTTCGACGTGACCGCCACGCTCCCCGCTCCGGCCGCCGCCGACCGCTCGCTCACGGCGCGCGCGCTGATCTCGGCGCGAAACGTCGGCGCGGGCGCGGGGCGCAGTTTGACCGTGCGCCTCAACTCGGCGGCTGAGATCAAATCGGCGACGGTGGGTGATGCGTCCGCGCAATATTACGCGCGGGCGGAGGCGCGCACGGGATTGCAGCAGGTGTCCGTGACGCTCGCCGCGCCCGTCCCGCCCGGTTCCGCCGTCAACCTCGCGCTCGATTATCGCCTGCCCGTCTCCGCGAACACGGGGCTGGCAGCCGTCTCGCCCGAAGGCGCGCAGTTTCTCCCGCTCTCCGGCTGGTACCCGTCGCCCAACTCGCAGTTTGCCGCGCGCGGGGCTGACATCGCCCCCGTGCGCCTGACGGTCAACGGGGCGGGCGCGGATACCGTGCTCGCTTCCGGCGTCTCCACGGGCGCAACCTTTGAACAAAAACTTTCGGCTCAGCCGTTTTTTCTGACCGGCAGGTGGGACGCCGTCGAAGGCGCGAGCGAGGCGCGCGGCGTGACGGCCTACCTGCCGCGCGGCGCGACCGCCGACGAACGCAAACGCGCCGAAACGCTCATCGCGCTCGCCGCCTCCGCGCGCGGTTTTTATGCCGGGCTGTTCGGCGCGTTGCCGGAAACCCCGATCCGTCTCGTCGCCGTCACACGCGGCGCGGGCTTCGATCTCGGCGGCACGATCCTGCTCGACACGGCCGCGTTTCGTCGCGTCAAAGTTGATGCCTTGACGGCGCAACACGTCGGCGAAGCCGTCGCGCGCATGTATTTCGGCGGCGCGACGCCCGTGCGCGGCGAAGGGGCGGGCGTCGTGCGCGAAGGTCTCGCGCGCTATCTCGCCACGCTCTTTCTGGAAAAGGAGTTCGGGCGCGAGGCCGCCGATGCCGAACGGCTGCGCCAGCGCATCGCCTACGCGGCCGTGGCGCGCCGCGATGCCCCGCTCGCCATCACCACGCCGCTCGAACCGACCTACTATCTCTCCGTCGCCAACAAGGGCGCGATGATCTGGCGACTCGCGGAGCGCACGCTCGGCCGCGAAGCCTTTCTCACGCTGCTGCGCGAACAACTCCAAAAGAATCGGGAGGGCGAACTCACGCTCGCCGTCTTGCGCGCCGCGTTCAACGCGGCGGGCGGCGCGAATTTGAAGCCCGCGCTCGACGCCGGTTTCGAGCAGCCGACCGAACTCGACCTCCTGATCGGTTTGCCGCAACAGCGCGGCGGCGAGTGGGTGTCCGCGCTCAGGAACACCGGGGCGATTGACACGGCCGTCACCGCCGTGGCCGTCACGGACGGCGGCGAGCGGATCGTGTCGCAAGCCGTCATCCCCGCGCGCGACTTCGCCGACGTGCGTTTCAAGACCGCGGCGCGCATCGTCCGCGTCGAAGTTGACCCGGATAAAATCTATCCTCAACTCGACTACGCGAACGACGCCGCGCCGCGCGCCCCCGCGCTCGAAGAGTCGCTCGAAGACGCCACGCGCCTGCTCGCCGCCGGGCAACACGCGCAGACGGAAACCATCGCCCGCGAGATGCTCGCCCGCGCGCCGCTCATGCAGGACGCGCGCATCCTGCTCGCCCGCGCCCTCCTCGGACAGAACAAATTGCCCGACGCCGAACGCGAATTTCGCGCCGCCCTCGACGACCGCCTGCCGCTGCCCGCGACGCTCGCCTGGGCGCACATCGGACTCGGCGAAATCGCCTTGCGCCGGAATCAGGCGGCCGAGGCCGCGCGATTTTTCACCGAGGCCGTGCGCGCCGAAGGAGGTTACGCGCCCACGCTCGCCGCCCGCGCCGCGCGCCTGAGAGCGGAGACCGCGCCCGTGATCGACGAGGCGGTGCGCGCCGCCGTGACGCAGTTCGATCAGGCGATTCGCGGCGGCCGGAAGGCCGACCTCGACGCGCTCCTGATGCCCGGCGAACTCGCCTCGTTCACCAAAGGCATCGTCAGCAGCCAGCCGGAACAGTGGCAGACGAAACTGCTGCGCACCGAATCGCTCGGCTCGGATCGCTTCGCCGCCGATGTTCTCATCACGGCCAAGACGCTCGGCGGCCGCGAGCAGTCGGGCACGGCCGTGCTCGTCTTCGCGCGCGGCGGCGGCACGGCGATGCGGCTCGTGGACGTTCCCATTTTCGAGGTGCGCTGAAGCATTGGAGACGCGAGACACGATGAACGTCGAACAACGCGCCGCGCGCGTCAAACTGTTGTTGCTCGATTGCGACGGAGTGCTCACCGACGGGCGCATCACGCTCCTTGAAAACGGCGACGAGGAGAAGAGTTTTCACACACGCGACGGGCACGGCCTCGTGCTGCTGCACCGCGCCGGGTTACAGTCGGGCATCATCTCCGGCCGCACCTCGTCCGCCGTCGAACGCCGCGCGCGCGATCTGGGCATCGCCTACGTGCGGCAGGGCACTTGGGACAAGATCAAAGATTTCGCGGAGGTGTTGGCCGCCGCCGGGGTCGAAGCCTCGGAGGCGGCCTACGTCGGCGACGACGTGACGGATATTCCTCTGATGCGCCGCTCAGGCTTCGGCGTCGCCGTCGCCGACGCGACCGCCGACACGCGCGCCGCCGCGCATTACACGACCGCTCTGCCCGGAGGATTCGGCGCAGTCCGCGAAGTCTGCGAACTGATCCTCAAA
>DASQNL010000130.1:0-6843 GCA_035644995.1 Pyrinomonadaceae bacterium
GCATGGCTTCGAGCGATTCGGAAACGGGCGATTGCAGCGTGCCGCTCGGACGCTGGTCAATGTCGCCGGGGCTGACGGTCGGCGCGCGCAAGACGCGCGGCGTCACCGTGATGACGATGTCGGAGTTCACGTCGTTGCGCGTCGGCGTGCTGAAGAGGCGGCCGAGGATGGGGATGAGGCCGAGCAAGGGCACGCCGCGCCGCCCTTCGGAGTGCTTATCCTGCGCGACGCTGGCGATCATCATGGTGCGATTGTTCGGGATGCGCGCCATGCCGCTCACGTTGCGCTGGCTGAAGGTGGGCGTCAGGTTCGACGCGCCGCCGATCACATCGTTCGACTCGATCTCCATCTTCACCTGCACGTCCAGATTCGGGAAGACCTGCGGCGTGAACTTCAGGATCAAACCCGTGTCCTGATACTGGATGACCGGATAGCCCGAACCGCCGAAGAGTGAAGAGGCCGCGCCCGCCGTCTGTCCCGCCGCCGCGCCGCCGCCGATGGTGGAGCCGAAGGGCGACACCTGCGCCGTCTGCACCGGCACTTTCTGGCCGATGCGCGTGGTGGATTGTTCGCTGTCGAAGGCGTGCACCTGCGTGGCGGCGAGCAGGCGCGTGTTGTCTTTCGCCTGGAAGGCCGTGATGGTGGAGGCGGGGAACAGGAACGCGCCGCCGATCACGCTGGCCGCCGTGTTGACGATGGTGCCGCCCTTGCCGGGGTCTTTGCCCGTGCCCGTGCCGGTCGTCGTGGTGGTCGTCGTCCCGAAACGCTCCTTGCCGCCGCCGAACAGGAAAGAGGTCGGCAGCAAGCCGCCGAGGTTGCCGAGCGAGGAGTCCGTGCCGAGTTGGTTGCCGAGTTGCAGGAGGTTCGTGCGCGAAACTTCGTAGATGTTCACGTCCATCACGACTTCGGCGCGATCCTTGTCAATGGCTTGCAGCAGTTCGGCGATGAGCCGGATGTTCTCCGGCGTGTCGCGCACCGTGATCGAGTTGGTGGCCTTGTTGGGCGTCACCTGCGGCTGTCGCCCGGCGGTCGGCGGGAGGCTCGACTGGATGAGCGAGCGCGCGTCGTTCGGGTCGATGTTCGACAGGTAGAAGGTGCGCAGGACGAGTTGCTGATACTGCCCGCGCTTCGATTGGTCGGCGACGATGATGGTGCGCCGGTCGAGTTTCTGGAAGAAGAGATTTTGCGAAAGAAAGATGTGGTCGAGCGCGCGCGCCGTCGTCACGTCCTTGAGGTTGACGTTGACGGTGCGGCCTTTCGGGAAGTCGCGGTCGAAGAGAACGTTGAGGCTGAGTTCGTCGCCGAGTTTGCGGATGAAGCCTTCGAGGTCGCCGTTGTAGTTGATGACGCGGAGTTGCTCGGTGCGCGCCGGCGGCAAAGCGAGCGAGGGGTCTTGCGAAGGGCGTTGCTGCGGCGCGCCGTTGAAGGACGTGGGGACGATGGCCGAGCCGGTCGAGGGCGTGCCGTTCAAACGGTTCGCGCCGTTGCCGTTCGTGCCCGTCGGGTCGCGCCCTTCCTTCTCGCGTTGGAGGCGCAGCATGCGATCCATCTCGGAGACGGCCAGTTCGTTGATCGGATCGTAGCCGACGGCCTGACGGTAGGCGTTATACGCGCCCGTGAAATCGCCCTGTTCGGCGAGCGTGCGTCCCTGCTCCATAAACCGCTGCGAGGCGTTGAAGATGGCGCGGCGGTAGTGGAGTTGGTACTCGATGTCGGAGGGGTTGGCGGCGACGGCGAGCGCAAACTCCTGCGCCGCGCGCTCCCACTGCATCGCGCGCTCCTGTTCCAGCCCGCGCTTGTAATTCTTCTCGCCCTTTTTCGCCAGCACCGCCGCCGGGGCGGCCAACAGACACAAAATCAGGACGAGCGAAGCGTAGGCACGTACACTAACTGTTAATTTCATTTCGATCCTCAAAAATAAATCGGCGTTCGGTTATAGGTTTGCGACAGTCAGCATGACCGGGCGAGACTGACCACCTGAAGCGTTTACACGTCGGGCGCGCGAGACTGTTCCAAAAAGCTGTGAGCGGTGCGCCGTCCGCAGTTTGAACCGGCTTCCGGCCGCCCTGACGGCTAACTGCCGACGGCCGGCTCCGCGCCGGCTCCGTTCCCGTTCAGGACGACCTCTTCGACGAACGTGGCGCGGTTGATCTCGTGCAGCGTCGAGACGCCGGAGAAAACTTTCTTGAGCGCGGACTCGCGCAGAGATGCCAAGCCCTCCTGCTCCGCGGCGCGGCGAACTTCCGAACCGGGGCGGCGTTCGATGATCATCTCGCGGATGTTGTCCGAGAGGTTGAGCAATTCGTGGATGGCGGTGCGGCCGCGATAGCCCGTGTGGTTGCAGGCATCGCAGCCGACGCTCATGTAAAACTGGCGTTCGCGGTACTCGTCGGGCTTCAAGCCGGACTCGATCAATTCGTCGTCCGTCGCCTGATACGGCCGCTTGCACACGTCGCAGAGCATGCGGATCAGGCGTTGGGCGAGCACGCAGTTGAGCGACGAGACGAAATTATACGGCTCGACGCCCATGTTCAGGAAACGACCGATCACGTCGATGACGTTGTTGGCGTGCACGGTGGTGAAAACGAGGTGGCCGGTCAGGGCTGACTGGATGGCGATCTGCGCCGTCTCGTTGTCGCGGATTTCGCCGACCATGATCTTGTCCGGGTCGTGGCGCAAAATCGAGCGCAGGCCGCGCGCGAACGTCAGCCCCTTCTTCTCGTTGACGGGAATCTGCGTGATGCCGTGCAACTGGTATTCGACCGGGTCTTCGATGGTGATGATCTTGTCTTCTTCGTTCCTGATCTCGTTCAAGGCCGCGTAGAGCGTGGTCGTCTTGCCCGAACCCGTCGGGCCGGTGACGAGCACCATGCCGTAAGGCTCCGCGATGTAGCGGCGGAAGTTGCGCAGGTCGGCGGCGTCGAAGCCGACCACGTCGAGGCGCAAATCCTTGAACTCCTCGTTGATCTGCTCTTTGTCGAGAATACGAATGACGGCGTCTTCGCCGTGGACGGTCGGCATGATCGAGACGCGGAAGTCCACGGTGCGCCCCTTGTAGCGAACGCGGAAACGGCCGTCCTGCGGCACGCGCCGCTCGGCGATGTCGAGTTCCGACATGACCTTGATACGCGAGATGAGCGTCTGGTGATAGGCCAGATCAATCGGGTCAACCTTCGCGTAGAGCGCGCCGTCGATGCGGTATTTGACCTGCACCTCCGTGTCGCGCGTCTCGATGTGGATGTCGGAGGCGCGCGATTCCATCGCGTTGAAGACGATGGTATCCACGAGCTTAATGATCGGCGACATGTCGCTGTCGGTCGCCAGGCGGTCGAGGTCTAAAACTTCGTCGCCGTGCTCGGTTTCCTTGACGAGCGAGATGCGGAAATTTGAAGTCGCTTCTTGCAGCACGCGTTGCGTGGCGTCGCCCTTCTTTAACACCACGTCAATCGCCCCGGCCGTCGCCACGTGGGGCACGATGCGCGCGCGCAGAGCTTGCGCGAGTTCGTCGAGGCGTTCGAGGTCGGACGGGTCGGCCATCGCCACGTGAAAGCGACGCCCCTCGCGCCGGAGCGGGACGAACTGGTGGCGCAGCATCAGGTCGACGGGAATCTCGCCGAGGAGCGCGTAATCAATGGGCGAATCGCCTTCGGGCGGGAGCAGGTCGATGTAAGGCAGGCGGTAGCGGCGCGCGAGTTCCTGCGCGGCGCGCACTTCGGGCGGCAGCGAGAGCGTCGCGGCGGCAGCCTGCGCGGCGGCCTGTGCGGCGTTGAATCCGTCGTCGCGCGTCGTCGCGGCGGCCTCCGCGCCCGCGGGGCGCACGAGCGTGGTCTCGCCTTCTTCGCGCGCGAGGGTTTGGTCGAGAGTGGTATTCATTGAGCTTGAAAATTCTTCCGCTGCCAAACTTGCGTATCCTGTTTCTGATGCGGGGATGGGGCTGGGGGATTGCCCGCCGTCACCCGCCGGCGTGCGCTCCTGAGACGTTTGAGATGGATTGGATGATCGGGAGGTAAATCGCCAGCAAAATCGTGATGACGACCCCGCCCATCACGAGCAGAATCGCAGGTTCGAGCACGGTCGTCAACTGCTCAAGCCTGACCTCCGATTCGGCGTCGTAGAAGGTCGCCACCTCGTCCAACATCTCGCGCAAACTGCCGGAACGCTCGCCCACGCCGATCATGTCCAGACCCAACTCCGGAATCCAATTCGCATCCTCCAAACTCTCCGTGAACGAACGCCCCTCGCGGATCATCGGCAGGATGCCGGTCGAGCGCGCGCGCAGTTCCTTGTTCGTGATCGCCTCGGAGGCGATCTCCCACGAATCGACGAGCGTGATGCCGCCCGCGAGCAGCGTGGAGAGCGAACGCGTCACCTGCGCGACCGAGAGTTGGATGACGAGATTGCCTGCAATCGGGAGTTTGAGCACCGCGCGATCAATGGACATGCGTCCCTGCGGCGTCTTCGACCAGAACCAGAACGCGACCGCGCTGATCACGACGAGCGGGCCGAACCACCAGATGTTGGCCGCCATCCAGTTCGAGATGCTCACGACGACGAGCGTGATGGCCGGGAGGTTGCGCCCGAAGCCCTCGAAGAGTCGCGCCATGCGCGGCACGACGTAGGTGGTCAAAAACGTCACCATGCCGAACGAGGCGACGAGCAGAAAGAGCGGATAGGCGAGCGCGCCGCGAATCTTGCGCCTGATCTCCACGCCGCGCCGCATGTAGGCGTTGTAGCGGTTCAAGACCTCGTCGAGCGCGCCCGAACGCTCGCCCGCGAGAATCGACGCCGTGTAAATTCTGGGAAAGACCGACCCCTGTTCGGCGAAAGCCGAGGAAAGAGCCATGCCGCCGCGAATCTTATCCTCCACGTCGCCGAGCATCTGGCGCAGGCGGCCGGTCGAGGCGCGTCTGCGCAGCATGCCGATGGATTGCAGGATCGGGATGCCCGCGCGCAGGAGCGCGGCGAGTTGCTGGTTGAACAGGAGGAAGTCGCCCGCCTTGATGCGGGGCGTCGTGCCGCCCTTGCCGCCGCGGGTGAGGGCGGCGATGCCGCGCGTTTTGGGCGGCGTCACGGAGAAGACGCGAAACCCCTCGCTCTCCAGGCGCACGCGCGCCTCGGCCACGCCCACGGCGTCAATCGTGCGCGTCACCACCTCGCCCGCGGGCGTTCCCAAACGACAAATAAATTCGGCCATCGGTTTATGATTGATGCGTTGATTCCACGGCTGGCGAAATCAACGGCTAAACGGGATAGAGAGTATAACACGCGCCCCATGCCAAGCTCACACGTGGGTTGCGCGCCCACCCTTACACGCCGAGGCCGGAAGAAAGTTGCACGGCGCGCGCGAAAGTTGCACGACGCGCGCGAAAGTTGTACGACGCGCGCGAAAGTTGCACGCGGGGCTTCACGCCCGTTCAACTCCGAGAAGTAAACTCTCAACTCAAAAAGTACACTTTAGACAAAGCCCCTTCTTGCGCGTGCGCCGCGTCGTGTCCTACAATGCGAAACGTCCCCAGAGAAGTCTCCCGCTTCATTGCATCGAGCCACGCACAAAAGTTTTTTTTACGGCTTCAGGCATCGCTCTCGTGCGATTTCGGAATCGTAAGGTCATACAAGGTTTAGCATTGCAGGAGTTGATCCCGTTATAACTCCGCCGACTGGAGGTCTCAATGAGAGTACGGCGCCCCTGTCCCGGACTCCGTTCCGCGCTCGTCTCTTCGCACGTCATCGCCTGTCTGCTGCTCGTCGCGCCCGTCGCGAACTTCGCGCAACAAAAGACCACGACTCAATCCGCCGCCGAACAACCGGCCGGCAGCGTCACCACCACCACCATCACTCCGCAGCCCACTCCGGCCGCCGCGTCGCCTGCCGGAGCAACTCCCGGAACTCCCGCGAGCGCGGGCGGCGGAGCGGCCGCGACGTTCGGCGATGAACAACTCATCGTCAACACCGATCTCATCACCTTGAACGTCACGCTGACGGACATGTACGGCCGTTTCGTGACGGGGTTGACCAAAGAGGCTTTCACCGTCCTCGACAATAAAGAGCCGCAGGAGATCACCTTTTTCTCCGACGTTGATGCGCCCGTCAGCCTCGGCGTCATCTTCGACGTGTCGGGTTCGATGGGCAAGGATAAGATCGCCAAGGCGCGCGACGCCCTCAAACATTTCATCGAGACGAGCCACGACGGCGACGAGTATTTCATGATCGGCTTCAATCATCGCTCGCAAGTCCTGATGGATAAGACGCGTGACGCCGACGCTTTGCTCAACAAACTGACCTTCGTCCAAACTAAGGGGCAAACCGCGCTCTACGATGCTTGCTACCTCGGCGTCGAAAAGGTGACGCGCGGCACTCATCCGAAACGCGCGCTCCTCGTCATCAGCGACGGGCAGGACAACAGTTCGCGCTACACCTTCAACGAACTGCGCCGCGTCCTCAAAGAGAGCGACGTGCTCATCTACGCCATCGGCATCGTTGACCGCGGCGACCAGACGAGCTTCGGCGTGGCCGGTCAGGCCATCCTCGACGAGTTGGCCGGCGTCTCCGGCGGGCGCGCCTTCTTCCCGGACACCGCCGCCGAGATGAACGAGATTTTCGAGCGCATCGCCATCGAACTGCGCTACCAGTATTCCATCGGCTACAAGCCGAAGAACTTCGTCAACAACGGCAAGTGGCACAAACTCAAGGTGAAAGTGACGCCGCCGCGCGGGATGCAGCGCATCTTCGTGCGCACCAAAGAGGGCTACTACGCCACCGCCCAACCGCGCTAGAGCGCGACGGCCGCAGTCGGCCGCCCGTCGACCCGACCGGCCGACTGGCAACGCGCACGCCGCCGGATAC
>DASQNL010000131.1:0-2580 GCA_035644995.1 Pyrinomonadaceae bacterium
GCGCGCACGGGGCGACTTATTTCACGGTCGCTCCGCTCGCGCCTCGCAAACGGAAGAGGCGGGCGTGTCCTAGTCGGACGCACCCGCCTCTCGATCTTTCCGGTAGAGGGCAACGTAGCGCGCGAACTCTTCCGCCGGCACGCTCTCGCCGTCCTCGATTTCATCTCCAGCCGCGCCGCGCACGCGTCGTTCGCTGAAGGCTGTTTCGGCGATGTTGGCGAGCCACCAGAACGTGCCGCGCGCCCCGAGGTGCTCGCGCACGCGCTGGAAGATGCGCGGGTAGAGTTTGGCCGTGCGGCCGAGGAGGCTCTTGAGCGCGCCGAACGACATGCGATCCTGAAACAGTTCACGCCGGACGCGCACGTCCAGTTCGTGCAGCGCGGCCATCACGGCATTGAGCGTCTCGTTGACGTTGGCGGGCTGTCCCTGTGGCGCGGGGCGCAAAAACTCCACGAGGCCCGACATCTGCGGCACGCGCGGCGCGGGCGTGTTGATCTCGGAGAGGGCGCGCGCGTCGAGGAGGTCGGCGGCGAGGGCGAGGTCGGTCAGGTGCGTGATTCGGCGCAGGCCGCGCACGCCCGCGCCGGGGTTGGAAAGTGCGAGCGGGCTAACCACGCCCGCCGCATCGCCTGCGAGCATCACGCGATCTTCGGCCGTGCGCGAGCGGGTCTTCGGCCAGCCGCGACGGCTCACGCCCGGCGCATAGCCGAACAGCGGCCGCCCCACGCGCCACTGCGCGCCCGCGCGTTTATAGCGCGGCAAGCCCTCGAAGTAGTGCTCGAAGAGGGCGAGCAGAGACTTGTCCGCGGGCGAATCGACGGCGTCGTAAAAAAAGAGACGCGTCGCATACTCGTCGCGCGCCGGGCTGCCCGCGAAGCCTTCCCAGATCAGTTGCCGGTGGTCGCGCGCGTCCTCCGTGCTTACCAGAATCTCGCCGACCTTGAAATCGACTCTGCCCGTTCCTTCGCCGCGCGCGAATCCGCGCGCCACCGTGCCGACCGAGGGCGCGACGTGCGTGAAGGCGCGTCCCCCGTCGAACTGCCGCGCCACGGGCGAATGCGCCCCCGTGGCATCGACGAACAGCCGCGCCGCGAACAATCGCCGCCTGCCGCCGCCGCCCACGCCGCGCGCGTCTTCCGTTTCGACGCACACGCGGTGCGCCTCCACATAGGCGCGCACGAAGCGCAGATGCTCAAAGAGCGCGGAGCCTTCCCCCGCCCGCGCGCGAACTTTCGCGGCCGCCAGCCCCAGCAACCTGTCGGCATCGACGGACACGTCGAGCACGTTCTCCATCCACAGCGGCGGCGTCTTCACGCGCGAAGCGGCATCGTGAAACTTGACGAAGCCCGAACGGTAACGGTTGAGAACCGCTCCCTCGATCTCCGCTTTCGTAAACAGCCCGGCGCGCTCAAACTCGCCGAGTTCTTCGTCGCACAAATTCCACGCGCGCCCGCCGCCGCCCTCGCGCCCGATCATTCCCGCGTCGAAGACCATCACGCGGCGTTTGAACCCGGACGCCAACACCGCCGCGTGCAGCAATCCAAGCGTGCCTCCCGCATAGATAATCTCGAATTCGCCCTCCACCGTGAGACCGGCGGGCGGCGCGCCGCGCACCACCGCTTCGCGCGCCGCGCGTTGCTGATTCTCCAGCGTCTCCCGCCAGCGCGTCTCCGTCAGCCAGATGCGCCGCAGGTAGTTTTCACGGTCGCCGAGCGCGCCGAAGTTCGCCACCGTCAGCGGGTAACGCTCGCGAAAATATTTGAGATCGGGCGCGGACGTGAGAGATGCTGCGCCGGGCGTAGTCGTGGCGGAAGTCATACGAAAAACGGAATCCTTACCGGACGGAATTTTGCGAGCGGAGACTCTAGCGCGCCCCCGTTACAAATCAATCACTAAAGACGCATGAACTGTTCACCCGCGCCGCCCGCGCGTGAGCAGGCTGATGACGGCGACGAACAACGCCGCGCCGATGATTGACCAGACGACCGGAAAACTCTTGCCCCCGACGGGCAACATCAGCAACTCCGGCAGCCCCAACTGCCGCGCCAGCCACATCCCCAGAATCGCGCCGACGAAACCGAGCGCGATTGAGACGAGACAGCCCCCGCGCGTAAAACCGCTGATCGCCTGTCCGAGCGCGCCGCAGACGCCCGCCACCAGCAACAAGATCAGCAAATCAAGCAATGTCATGGCCTTCCACCTCGTGTTTTAATTAAACGTTAAAAGCCGTGCGCAGTTTCTTCTTTCCAATTCGCGCGATTGTCCATATAATCGTTCGTGGCCGGGAGAATTGACAGGGCCACACACCCCTCGGAAGTTGTTGCTCGCGTTTGACGCCCCCAGACCCTCATTAAATTTTCAACAGAGTTCAGGAGATTTTACCAGAGATGCGCAAACTGTTTCTCGCCACCATCGTCATCATCGCCACTTTCAGCGTCGCCGCGGCGCAGGATGCGGCCTCTACGTCGTCGTCTAACCAGAGCGACATCCCCAACATGGGCAGAGCGCCGAGCCAGCCGAACGGCATCGGCCGGCTCGACGCGCGCGTCGTTGATCAGGCCGGGAACCCCGTGCGCGGCG
>DASQNL010000132.1:0-7863 GCA_035644995.1 Pyrinomonadaceae bacterium
ATACAAGATGACGCAGCGCGTCTCGCAGGAAGAAGTGGCGCAGGTGGCGCGGCTCGGGGTCGAGATCAAGACGAATACGGAGATCGGGCGCGACGTTTCGTTGAAAGAACTGGAAGCGGCGCACGATGCCGTCTTCCTCGGCGTCGGACTCGGCGCGACCTCGCGCTTAGGGATTCCCGGCGAGCGTCTCGCAGGCGTCTACGACGCGCTCGATGTCATCGAACGGATCAAGACGCGCGACTGGGCATCCGTGCCCAACGGGCGCACCGTCGCCGTCATCGGCGCGGGCAACACGGCCATTGACGCCGTCACCCAAGCGCGACGCCTCGGCGCGGAGCGCGTCCTCTTGATCTATCGCCGCACCGAGCGCGAGATGCCCGCCTACCAGTATGAGTACGAACTGGCGAAACGCGACGCGGTCGAGTTCTGGTGGCAGACCGCGCCCGTGGAGATTCTGTCGAACGCGGACGGCACGCGCGTCGCCGCGTTGCGCTGCGTCAGGACGGAAGTGAGCGAGACGGACGGCGCGGGTCGTCGCTCGTTTCAAACAATCGCCGGGTCGGAGTTTGAAATTCCCGTCGACCTCGTGATCAAGGCGCTCGGCCAGCAGAAGATGGTCGATTGGCTCTCGCAAATCGCCAAGCTCAAACTCGATGACGCGGGGCGCGTCGCCGTGAACCCCGACACGATGCAGACCGCCAACCCGAAATTCTTTGCGGGCGGCGATTGCGTCAACGGCGGACGCGAAGCCGTGGATGCCGCGCAAGCCGGCAAACTCGCGGCGCAGGGCATACACTCGCACCTCTCCGGCGAGCGCGTCGAATTCGCGGGCGCGCGCGTGCCGCTTCATGAAGAGACGAGCGAGATCAAGCACTGATCCATAGCGGTTGTTAAGGAGTCGAATTTATGGCTGACCCGAAAGTTAATTTCGCGGCCGTTGAGTTACCAGATTCGTTCTGAGCGCAAGAGGTTAAAGTTTTATGTCGTCACAACCGAGCCACACGTACACACTCGAAGAATACTTCGCGCTGGAACTTGCCAGCGAAGAGAAATATGAATTTTGGAATGGCGAAGTATTCTGCATGAGCGGGGTCAGTCTCTCCCACAGCCAGATAGAAGGCAACTTGATGTCTGGCTTACGCACTCAGGTTGATGGTCGCGGATGCCGCGTTTTCCCCGCAAACCTACGTATTAAAGTTCCGTCCTACCCGCCGTATCGTTACCCCGATTTGACGGCCTTGTGCGGTCAGCCGGAGATTGAAAGAATGGGCGGGCTGGACATGCTGGTGAACCCGGCTTTGATCGTCGAAGTGCTCTCTCCATCAACGGAAGCGTTCGACCGGGGCGACAAGTTCACTTACTACAAATCCATCGCCAGTTTCAGCGAATACATACTCGTCGCACAGCATCGCCCGCACGTGTCGCAATTCGTCAGGCAGGAGAACGGCGTCTGGACGTTTAGGGAATTTAACGACCTGACCGAAAGCGTGCGATGCGCCTCCGTGCCGTGTGTGCTGGCCTTGAACGAGATTTATCGCGACGTGGTTTTTGAGGATGCGACCCGTGGCAGAGATCAACCGGAATCGTCCGGCGTCTCGGATATAACTTTGTAAAAGTTTCGTAAGGATAAACCAATGGCTGACCTGAGAGTTAATTTCGCGGGCATCGAATCGCCCAACCCGTTCTGGCTGGCGTCCGCCCCGCCGACGAATATGGGTTCGATGGTGGAGCGGGCGTTCGACGCAGGCTGGGGCGGCGCGGTGTGGAAGACGCTCGGCGAGCCGATCCGCAACGTCTGCTCGCGTCTCGGCTCGATTGATTCGGGGCCGCAGCGCATGCTCGGCCTCAACAACATCGAACTGATCACGGATCGCCCGCTCGAAGTGAATCTCAGAGAGATCAGGGAGTGCAAGCGAAAGTATCCGAAGCACGCGCTGATAATTTCGCTGATGGTCGAATCGCGGCGCGAGGCGTGGCACGAGATCGCGAAGCGGGTGGAAGACACGGGCGCGGACGGCGTGGAACTTAACTTCGGCTGCCCGCACGGCATGTCGGAGCGCGGCATGGGCGCGGCGATGGGGCAAGTGCCGGAGTACACCTGCATGGTGACGGAGTGGGTGAAGGAAGCGACGCGCCTCCCCGTCATCGTCAAACTCACGCCGAACGTGACGAGCATCACGCCGCCCGCGCGCGCGGCCGTGCGCGGGCGAGCGGACGCCCTCTCGCTCATCAACACGATCAACTCCGTAGTGGGCGTTGACCTCGACACGTTCGTCCCGCATCCGAACGTCAACGGCATGGCCGCGCACGGCGGCTACTGCGGCCCGGCCGTCAAGCCTATCGCGCTCAACATGGTCTCCGAACTCGCGCGCGACGCGGAAGTCGGCGTGCCCATCAGCGGCATCGGCGGCATCGGCACGTGGCGCGATGCGGCGGAGTTTTTGCTCCTCGGCGCGACCACCGTGCAGGTCTGCACCGCCGTCATGCATTACGGCTATCGCATCGTCGAAGACATGATCGACGGCCTCTCGAATTACCTCGACGAAAAAGGCTTCCTCAGCGTGGGCGACATCATCGGCAGAAGCGTGCCGCGCGTGACGGATTGGGGCAACCTCGATCTCAACTACAAGACGGTCGCGCGCATCGACCACGCGAAATGCATCCAGTGCAACCTCTGCCACATCGCCTGTGAAGACGGCGCGCACCAGTGTATCCCGCTCACCGAAATCAACGGCCGCCGTTTCCCCGTCGTCGATGAGCACGAGTGCGTCGGCTGCAACCTCTGCTATCTCGTCTGCCCCGTCCCCGGCTGCATCTCCATGGTGCGCCTCGACGACGGCTCGCGCCCGCTCACCTGGCGCGAACTCACAACGCGCCAGCCGGAGACGATGACGGCGGACTAGGGCGCCTTAGCCCGCCGCGATCCTTGCGCGCATGCTGCGAAAAGCTCTCCTCATCCCGGCCTTTTTGTGCGGCGGCATCAGCGCGCTGCTGACCATCTGGATCGTCGTCCCCGCATTCGCCTACGCGCTCTTTCAGGTGGCCGTGGGCGCGAGCGAATGGAGTTTGTGGTTCGGGGCGGCGGGTCTGTTGGGCGCGGGGTTGAGTTTGCCTGCGCGCGCGGCGGGAAGCGGTCGGGCGGCGCGGGTCGCCTTCGTCCTCGGCATCGCGGCCGCCGGGCTGTCTTTGATTCCGCCGCTCGACGCGTGGCGCGTGGCGCGCGCGAACGATCTCCGTTTATCGCTGCGTCAATATCTATTCGGCTCCCCGGAGAATCATAACGCACGCGCCGAGCGGACGACGGAAACTTTCGCCACGGTCGCGGGGCAGACGCTCAAACTCGACGCTTACCTCGCGCCTGCAAAAGAGACGAGGTTGCGTGCGGCCGTCATCGTCGTTCACGGCGGCTCTTGGAATGCGGGCGAGCGGAGCGATTACCCGGCGTGGAACGAATGGTTGGCGCAACAAGGATACGCGGTCTTCGACATCGACTACCGGCTCGCGCCGCAGCCGAACTGGCAGGCGGCGACGGGCGACGTGAAGTGCGCCGTCGGTTGGGTCAAGGCGAATGCCGCGAGGTTCGCGGTTGACCCGGCGCGCGTCGCGCTGCTCGGCCGCTCGGCGGGGGGACATCTCGCGTTGCTCGCCGCGTACTCGACGGGGGAGACGGCGTTGCCGCCCAGTTGCGATGCGCCCGATGCGTCCGTGCGCGCGGTCGTTTCCCTCTACGCACCGGCGGATTTGAAATGGGGCTATGAGCACCCGGCCAATCCGCGCGTCTTCGACGGGACGGGCAAGATACGCAACTTCGTGGGCGGCACTCCCGCGTCGGCGTCCGAAGCCATGCGGCTCGCATCGGCCACCACGCACGTCAAGTCTCAGTCGCCGCCGACGCTACTCTTCCACGGCGGCCGCGACCAACTCGTCAGCGACCATCACATGACCCTGCTCGCGGACAGGCTCGCCCAATCACGCGTCTCCCATCGCGCCCTGCGCCTCCCTTACGCGCAGCACGCTTTCGACTACAATTTCAACGGTTGGGGTTCGCAACTCGCACGCCCCCTCATCCTGAATTTTTTGCGTGAGCATCTAAATTGACGACTTCGACGGGGCAAAATTTCACCCAGCCGCCTTTCGCCTCAGGCCGTCTCCGCGCGCTGCTGACGATGCTCCTGCTGGCCGCCGGGGCGATCATCAGCGTGCTGTCGTTGATCGCGAGCGGCGCGCTGGCCGGGTCGCTGCGCGACGCGGGCGACCTCGGCGCGCCTTACGAGTTCGGCGCGACGGTGGCTGAGGTGGTTTACGTCGGAGTCGCCCTGCTGCAAGTCGTCAGCTTCGTCGCAACGGCGTTCGTCTTCCTGATGTGGCTGCATCGCGCCTACCGCAACCTGCCCGCGCTCGGCGCAACCGCACTCGACACGACGCCGGGGTGGGCGGTCGGCTACTTCTTCATCCCGTTCGTGAATCTCTTCAAACCGTTTCAAGTGGTGAAGGAAATCTGGCGCGAGAGCAAGCCCGGCGACGAGTCGCGCGAAGTTTTCGGCGGCGGCGAAGCTGCGCGGCCGGACACGCCCGCGCTCGTCGGCTGGTGGTGGGGGTTCTGGATCGTCGCCAACGTCTCCGGCCGGGTGAGCAATCAAGTGGGGGACAGGTTGGGAACGATAGAAGGCATGTTGCTGGCCTCTTGGGTGTCTATCGTCTCGGACGCCCTGTTCGTCATCGCCGCCGTGCTCGCGATTCTGATCGTGAAACGGATTGACGAGATGCAGGAGGCGAAGTTCAGAGAGACGTTGGCACAGAGGCCGCCGCCTCCGCCGGACAGTTTTGAGACGCCCCGCATCGCCTGAAGCGACTGGGCGGGATGCAAGGGCGTTGAGGGGTCGCGGGTCGGAGCGTTCGTCGTCGCTGCGGAAGATTCAACGCGACTTCGGCCGGTGGAGTTTCGCCATGAGCAGAGGAATTTCGGCGAGCAGTTCGCGCGCGAGGAAGCCGAGCGGCCCCATGCGCCGCGCCAGTTCGTCGCCCGCGCGCGCGTGCAGGTGGACGCCCCACACGGCGGCTTGAAACGGCGTTGCGCCGCGCGCCGCGAGTCCGGCGACGACGCCGGAGAGCGTATCGCCCGACCCCGATGTCGCCAGACCGACGTTGCCCGCGCGGTTGCAATAGACGTTCCGGCTGGCGGGCGCGGCGATCAAAGTCTCGCGTCCTTTGAGCGCAACCACGGCATGCAATTCCGCCACCGCGCGCCGCACCGTCCGCAAAGGTTCGGCTTCAACTTCCGACTTCTCGATCCCTAACAAACTCGCCATCTCGCCCGCGTGCGGTGTCAGCACCACCCGCCCGCCCAGAGGCTGCAAACCTTGCGGCGTGAAATTGAGGAAGGCGAATGCGCCCGCGTCGAGCACGAGCGTTGCGTGTTCGATGCGGCGCAGGAGATTCAGCATCAGGCGCGAGGTCGCGGCCTCGTCAACCATGCCGGGGCCGACGAGCACGGCCTGCGCTCCCTCCAACTCCGTTTCAAGCCCTTTGATTCCGCCCGCCGCGATGCCGCCGTCCGCCGTTTCCGGCAAGCCGATCACGCGCGCCTCCGGCACGGCCATCGAAACGTGCGGCGCGAGGCTGCGGCAGGTGGCGATCTGCATCTTCCCCGCCCCCGCGCGCAGGGCGGCGGTCGCGGCCAGCACGACCGCTCCCGCGATCTCGGTCGAGCCGCCGATCACGAGCACGCGCCCGCGCGCCTCCTTGTCGTCGTCCTCTTCGGGTTGCGGCAGCGGCCACGCGGCGAGCGACTTCGGTGTGATGACGAGAGGTTCGGTCTCTGCTTGTTTGCTTCGTGTGCCGGGGATACTTTTTTCCTCCGCCATCCTTTTACTCTTACTCTCGCGCCGCCGCTTAGACGGCGACGCGACCGTGTCGACTTTTACTTCGGCGCGACCGGCACGTCCTTCTCCGTGGTGACGGGCGCGCCTTCGCGTTCGAGCGGCGCGACGAAGTTATACTGGCCGAGGACGAGTTTGCCGTTCTTCCCCTTGTGCGGGTCGTAGGCGTAAGAAGTGACGGAGCAGTTGGCAACGTCGGTCGCGCGATCAATTTCGAGGATTTGTTCCTCCGTCATTCGTTCCAGCAGGTAGCGGAAGCAGAGCACGACGACCGAGTGTGCGACGATGAGCACGCGCTCGCGCCGGTATTCGCGCGTGATCGTGTCGATGGCGTTGCGCAGGCGCAGGATCACGTCGCACCAGCTCTCGCCGCCCGGCGGCCGGTGGTAAAACTTTCCGATGGCGCGGCGAAATTCCTGCTGCTCCGGGTACTTCGCCTCAATGCCGAACTTCGTCAGGCGGTCGAGGATGCCGAACTCTTTCTCGCGCAAACGCTCGTCGGCGATGAAGGTGAGATCGTCGCGCGCCATCCCTGCCGCGTCCAGCGCGATTTCGGCCGTGCGCAGGGCGCGGATGTAAGGCGAGGTGAGCACCACGGTCGGCCTCTCTTGCGGCGGCATCTTCCCGAACCAACGACCGAGCGCGGCCGCTTGCTCCTCGCCGCAATCGGACAAAGGCACGTCCACATCGCGTCGCACGTTGATCTCGATTTCGTGCAAGCCCGCGGCTTCCGCATGGTCGCGCGCCACGTTGCCCGCGCTCTCGCCGTGCCGCACGACCCACAACACGTCCGGCCACTTCTGTTTCTCGTTCACCCCGAACCTCCTCGATGAAGGGGAAAGGGTAAGGGGTAAAGGGTAAAGGGAAAGAAGAGAAGGCGCGTTCGTCGTGCGCCGCTCGCTCTGAACCTTTACCCCTTACCCTTTCCCCCTTACCCTTTCCCCTGCTTATATGCCCGTCTCGTTGTTGCGTCTGGCGGCCGCGTCGCCGAGCGCGGTCAACCACGAGGGCGACAGTTCGGACTGGCTGTCTTTGCCCTTCGCGCGCCGTTGGCCGATGCCGCCCGCCGCGGGCAAGAGACGGTTCACCAGCCCACGGATGTCCGCGCTCAACTCCGGGAAGAGTTGATGAAACTTCACGGCGGCGACGGCCTGTACCGATAAGATCGTCTCCGCATCGCCGCGCCTACAACCGGCGATGATCTGTCGCGCGGCGCGCTCGGCTTGAATCGTCGAAATCGGCAGCGCGTCGCTGATGCTGAACCAGGCGTACTCCGCGCGGTGTCGCCCTTTGAAAGTGGCATTGCGCGGGCTGCCGGTTCGCATCAGGCCGGGGCAGACGGTGGTGACGATGATGCCGTCTTTGCGCAACTCCGCGCGCAGCCCTTCGGAAAGCCCGACGAGCGCGAACTTGCTCGCGCTGTAGGGCACCAGATGCGGAATGCCGATCTTGCCGCCGATGGACGAGATGTTGACGATACGCCCGCGCCGCTTGCGCCGCATCGCGGGCAGCACGGCCAGCGTCGTGTAGAGCGGCGCCCAGAAGTGGATTCGCATGGCCTCTTCATAATCCGCGAGCGTCATCACCTCGACGGGGCCTACCTGAATCACGCCCGCGTTGTTGATCAACACGTCCGCGTCGCCGAAACGTTCTTCGGTGCAACGCACCCACTCGTCCACCTGCGCCCTGTCCGTCACGTCGCACGGGAAGGCCAACACCTCCGCCCCGCGCCCCTCAAGATCGGCGCGTGCGCGCGCCAACTCTTGCGGGTCGCGCGCGCAGATCGAAAGCCGCGCGCCCTCGCGCGCCAACTCGCGCGCCAGCACCAACCCCAAGCCCCGCGAACCGCCCGTGAGCAAAACCGTCCGGCCGCTGAAATCGAACTCACGCCGCTTCCTCAATGCCGCGGCCACGCCCAGCAGCGCACCCACGCCCGCCCCGGCCAGCAACAACGCATCCTGTTTTTTCTTGTCCACGATCATCT
>DASQNL010000133.1:0-1524 GCA_035644995.1 Pyrinomonadaceae bacterium
GGGAGGCGGAGCGACTACCACCGCCGCCGCGACGGGCGCGGAGGATTTCATCCCCATCCCGCCGCCCGCGCGCGTGCCGCTCTCTGCTGACGAGCCGCAGACGCTCGCGGAAGTTTTCGAGCGCGCCGTCGCGCGTCACCCCAAGCGCGACGCGCTCAACTACAAGCGCGACGGCGTGTGGCGCTCGATCTCCTCCGCCGAGTTGCTCGAACGCGCGCAACTCATCGCCTACGGACTCTACGCGCTCGGCCTCCGGCGCGGCGAGCGCGCGGCCATCCTCTCCGAGAGTTCGCCCGAATGGACGCTCACGGACGCGGGCTGCCAGTTCGCAGGCGTCGTTGATGTGCCCATCTACCCGACGCAGGCGCCGCCGCAGGTGCGTTACATACTCGACGATTCGGGCGCGCGCGTCCTCTTCGTGCGCAACCGCGAATCCTTCCAGCGCATCTTCGAGGCCATCGACGGCGCGCCCGCGCTCGAACATCTCGTCTTCTTCGAGCCCGAAGGCGCGGAAGAGACGGGCGCGACGACGCTCGAAGCATTGATCGAACGCGGGCGCGCGCTGCGCGACGAACAACCCGAATTGATCGACGAACTCGCACACGCCGCAAAGGCCGAAGACCTCGCGACCATCATCTACACTTCCGGCACGACGGGCGAGCCGAAAGGCGTCATGCTCACGCACTCGAACCTCGTCACGAATCTGATCGACAGTTCCGGCCATCTCGCTTTCAGCGAGACCGACGTGGCGCTCTCCGTGCTTCCGCTCTCGCACGTCCTCGAACGTCTCGGCATGTACATGTACATTTATCACGGGATGAGCGTCTTCTACGCGGAGTCAATCGAAAAGATCGGCGAGAACATACGCGAGGTGCGCCCGACCGTCATGCTCTGCGTGCCGCGCCTCTTCGAGAAGATTTACGCGCGCATACAGGAGAAAGCCACCGCCGCCGGAAAACTTCAGGCCGGAATACTCGCGTGGGCGGTCGGCGTCGGAAAACTCTGGGCGCAAACCGTCGTCGCGCGCAAGCCGGTCCCGCCGCTCTTGCAGTTGAAGCACAATCTCGCCACGCGTCTCGTCTTCTCTAAATGGCGCGCGGGACTCGGCGGGCGTATGCGGCTGTTCGTCTCGGGCGGCGCGGCGCTGCCCGAAGAGATCGGCTACATCTTCATGGGCGCGGGCGTGCCCATCGTGCAGGGCTACGGGCTGACGGAGACTTCGCCCGTCATCGCCGCAGGCACGCTCGAAGACAACCGCATCGGCACGGTGGGGCGACCGATCAAAAACGTCGAGGTGCGCATCGCGCCCGACGGGGAGATCGAGACGCGCGGGCCGAACATCATGCGCGGCTATTACAAGAAGCCCGCCGAGACGCGCGCCGTCTTTACCGAAGACGGCTGGTTCAAGACGGGCGACATCGGCTTGATTGACGAAGACGGCTTCCTGAAGATCACGGATCGCAAGAAGGAGCTTTTCAAAACGTCCGGCGGCAAGTACATCGCGCCTTCCGTGATCGAGACGCG
>DASQNL010000134.1:0-1748 GCA_035644995.1 Pyrinomonadaceae bacterium
CGCGACGCTCACGGCCTGGCGCGCCGCCGCCTCCGCTTCGGCGAGTTTGCCGGACTGCAACAGCGCGGCCGCTTCACGCAACAAGGCGTCGGCCGGCGCGGGGCGGCGCGCCGGGGCGTCCGCCGGTGGGGTCGCGGCGACAGGCCGCGCGGCCGGACGCTTTCGTGTGGCTTGAGCGAAAGTTATTGCCGACGCCGTCAACGCGGGCGCGCAGCAGATGCAGGCGAGCAGAAGGCACGCGACGAGGCGCGGCGCGTGTCGGAGGCCGCACGGAAAAATGCGCGTGGTGCGTGGGTCAAGCATTGAATTAGCGGCCGGAATTTCCAGCGTCGCCGCGCGTCGCTCCGGCAAATATTCCGCTCGTGGGAAGCGTTTAAGATTAACGTTCGCAGGCCGCGAACTCAAGGCGGCGCGCCGACGGGCGACGGCCTCTAAAGTCAACGAGTGGCGAGCGGTCGTGCCTGCTCGCCACTCGTTGATCATCTCACGGCTCCGGTCGTCGCCGTTTAGAAGAGCAGTTTGAAGGCGAATTCGATTTGACGCCGCCGCTGCTCGCTGAGGTCGCGGCCGAAATCGCCCGCGTTGTTGATGTCGCCGTTCGGCGCGGAACGGTTGACGCGGTTCAACACGTTGTAGGCGGAGAAGCGGAACTGCGCTTTGAACTCTTCGCTGATCCACCTGACCGGGAAGTTCTTGAACAGCGACGCATCCCAGAAAAACTGCTTCTCGCCGCGAAACACGTTGCGACCGAGCGAGCCGAACCTCGGCACGTTAGCCAAATTGCCGTTCGCGTCGAAGTCCGGGTCGCCGGCAAAGACACGCGTGCGGGCGGAGCGGAAGGCGGCGCGATTCAACTGCCTGCCGGCGGCGCGGTCGGCCGCCGTCGGGGTCGGGTCGCCGATGATGTCCACGCGACCGCCGTTGGCCGTGACGTTGTAGACGGGGCCGCTTTGGAGCGTGATGATGTTGTTGAGTTGGAATCCGCCGATCAGGAAGTCGAGCGCGGCGGGCATGTCGCCGCCGAAAGCGCGTCCGCGACCGAACGGCAGATCATAGACGTTGGCGAAGGTGAAACGGTGGCGGATGTCAGTGTCGGAATTGCCGCGTTCGAGTTCCGGCCGGAGCGGGTTGTCCGGGCCGCAATCGCGCGCGCTCGCGCCGTTGGAGCAGATGCCGCCGGGCGAATCGTCGATGGAGTGCGCCCACGTGTAGGACGACAAAATCGACAGGCCGCGCGAGAAGCGTTTCTCCAGTTTGGCTTGCATGGCGTTGTAGCTGGAACTGCCCGTGTACTGCGTGGCGACCACCTCGTTGATGCCCGCCACTTCGCGCGAGCCGGGGCCGCCTTGATCTCCCGCCCCGCCGATGTTGCGCAGCACCAGCAGGTTTCTGCCCGCCGAGCCGACGTAGGCGATTTCGGCCAGCCAGTTCGGCGCGAACTCGTATTGCGCCGTCAAGTTGTACTGGTGGTACAACTCGTCCTGACGGTTCGGGTCAACGTAGAGCAGACGCCCGCCCGTGGGCGCGACGAAACTCGTGCCCGGCGAATTAACCACGCCGACCGACGTAGGCACGCCCACATCGAACAGGTAACGCTGCGGGACGCCCGCGCAGCCTGAGCCGTTCGGGTTGGTGATCGGGTTGCAGTTGTAGCTGGATGCGCCCGTGCCCGGATTGGCCGTGAGGGGCTGCGCGCCGCTCACGTCGGTCGCATAGAGAATGCCGTAGCCGCCGCGAATCACGACCGA
>DASQNL010000135.1:0-3629 GCA_035644995.1 Pyrinomonadaceae bacterium
CCAGACGTTCCTCCCGGAAAAACGCCAGTCGTAATTGCCCAGATCAGAGAGGTTGGCGACGCCGTAGCCGGTGAGGCGCGCGGTGTCATCAACGTAAGGATCGAAATAACTCCACGCCAGTTGCCGCACCTGGCGAAAGACGGGGCGGCGGCCGTGCAGCCCGGTGTCGCGCGAGCGGGCGATTGCGCCCCACAGTTTGTCGCGGCGAAACAGGTAGACGACGTGATCGAGTTTGTCCTGCGATTCGAGGCTGAGCAAGAGCGGCGGGTGGCCGTGCTGTTCGAGAATGGCGGCGGCGACGAGCGCGGCTTCGAGACAGTGAACTTCTTTCAGCCGCAGCGACGTGCGGACGGAGCGCAGCGTTCCGCCGTCGCGCTCGCGGTTGTAGGACAGCCCGGAGAGGTATCGCTGCACCTGTTCGGGCGTGCGGTGCGTTTCGATGATCTTCCGCTCGCGCGCCGTATAGGCATCGCTCCCCGGTTTCGTCCACATAAGATTTTCAGCTTGTAGCAAACGATGCGCCTGCGGCGCAAGTCGCGGCGCGTGAATCATTAAGCTCGCAACCCGCGCGCGCCGGTGAAAATGCGCGCGCGCGTCCGACTTGATTCAAACGCCATGATGTTGTATGAAATTAACTTAACCGAAATAATTCTTCCTAATTGACAACGCGCGACGAGCACGATGTTCGCGCGCAAACTCGAACTCGTTGGCCGCGTCTCACTTCAGCAATCTCAGAGCCGGTCGCGCATTCGCCAAGCAGGTACATTTTTTGTGAGCACTAAACCTGAACGCACGCCCCCGCCATTATCTAACGCCGAGCAGGAAACCGAAGCGGCCGCTGAGCGACTCAACACGCAGATCGAGGCCGCGCTCGCCAGCGTCGCCACGCGCAACCCCGACGACGCGGGCGAACTCGAAGCCTACGCCGACCGCATCGAACGCTCCGCGCGCGACCTCTCCGTCGCCCTGCGCGAGTTGGCGCGTCGCAGGCGTAATACGGGTGACGAATAAGAACAGTCCGTTGTCCGTGGTCGGTTGTCCGCTGCCCGTGGCTATCGCGTAAGTTGCCGAAGACGGCTTTGCACAACTGACGACTGACAAAGAACAACTGACGGCTTTTAATTTAAGGAGTATCAAAGATGGCAGCATCTGTTCTGACGAAAGAATCCGGCTCGCAGGATCGCGGCCGCAGGCGCAGCGACGTGGGGCTGGACACGCTCGGCATCACTCAGGCCACGAACGTCTACTGGAATCTCTCGACGCCGGAACTCTACGAAGAGATCGCGCGGCGCGGCGAAGGCATCTTCTCCGACCGCGGCGCGCTCATCGTGGACACCGGCGAGCACACCGGGCGGGCGGCGAAAGACAAGGCTATCGTGCGCGACGCGAACAGCGACGACAAGGTTTTCTGGGGCGAGGTCAACAAAGAATTCTCGACCGAGCGATTCAACGCCCTGCGCGACCGCATGATGGCGCACACGGCCGGGCGCGACCTCTTCGTGCAGGACACTTTCGCCGGGGCTGACCCGCGCTATCGCCTCCCCATTCGCGTCGTCACCGAACTCGCCTGGCACTCCCTGTTCGCGCGCACCATGTTCATCGACGGCGGCCGCGAAATCGGCAACTTCGCGCCGGAATTCACCATCGTCAACATTCCGAGTTTCAAAGCCGACCCCGAACGCGACGGCACGCGCTCGCAGACCTTCATCCTGATGGATTTCACGCAGCGTCTCGTGCTCATCGGCGGCACGTCCTACGCGGGCGAAACCAAGAAATCGGTCTTCACGATTCTCAACTACCTGCTACCGCAACGCGGCGTGATGAGCATGCACTGCTCGGCGAACGTCGGCGACGCGGGCGACGTGGCGATCTTCTTCGGCCTCTCCGGCACGGGCAAGACCACGCTCTCCGCCGACCCCGAACGCCAACTCATCGGCGACGACGAACACGGATGGTCGGACGACGGCGTCTTTAATTTCGAGGGCGGCTGTTACGCCAAAGTCATCAAGCTCTCGCCCGAAGCCGAGCCGGACATCTACCGCACCACGCGCATGTTCGGCACCGTGCTGGAAAACGTCGTCTACGACGCGGAAACCCGCTCGCTCGACCTCGACGACTCCTCGAAGACCGAGAACACGCGCGCCGCCTATCCGCTCACGAGCATCCCGAACATCGTGCCGGAAGGCCACGCCGGACACCCGCAGAACATCATCATGCTCACGGCCGATGCCTTCGGCGTGCTCCCGCCCGTCGCGCGGCTGACCTCCGAGCAGGCGATGTACCATTTCCTCTCCGGCTACACGGCGAAAATCGCGGGCACCGAGCGCGGCGTCACCGAACCGGAAGCGACTTTCTCCACCTGCTTCGGCGCGCCCTTCATGGTCTTGCATCCCGGCGCTTACGCAGACCTCTTAGGCCAGAAGTTGACCAAGCACCGGGCGACCTGCTGGCTCGTCAACACGGGCTGGTCGGGCGGCGCATACGGCGAAGGGCAGCGCATGAAGATCAAGTACACGCGCGCCATGATCCGCGCCATCCTTTCGGGCGCGCTCTCGGAAGTGGAGACCGTGCCCGACCCGATCTTCGGCGTCGGCGTGCCCGTCTCCTGCCCGGATGTCCCGGCGGAAGTTCTGACGCCGCGCAACACTTGGAAAGACCCCGAAGCCTACGACCGCAAAGCGCGCGAACTCGCCGAGCGTTTCAACCGCAACTTCAAGAAGTATGAAGACGGAGTTTCGGCCGAGGTGCGCGCCGTCGCGCCGAAGGCGAGTTAGAAGAAAACGTGAGATTGAAGAAGTTGAAGGCGACCGCGTGATGCGCGGTCGCCTTCTTTTTCGTGTAGCGTCGGTGAGAAGAATGATTCGCCGTTCAGAATCTGAATCCGAAGCCGAGGCTGCCTTGAAAATTATGGGTCGTTTCGGACGGCGCGGTGACGACGCCCACCCGCACGGGTGCGCCTGAGACGGGATCGGTGTTAATCACGATGGGCACTCTGTGCCGGCCTAGACGGATAATAGTGTCGCCCGCGTCGAAGCGAATGAGCGTGCGCCGCGACGGGTAATATTCAAACACGCCGCCCACGTCGAAAGCGAAGTGCGTCCGTCCCCGCGCTTCGAAGCAACCGCGCGGCGGCGGGAAGATCGTGATGCAGGCGACATCGCTGCGCTCCTGCAAATCGCCTTCGCTGAAGTGGACTAAGCCCGGCCGCGCTTTGACGAACACGCCGACCTGCTCGAAACGCTTGCCGGCCTTGACGCCGATGAGAGCCTGACTTTTACGCCCGCCCCCGAACTCGCGCTCGCGCGGGAAGAAGTTGCCTTCGGCTTCCAGCGCAAAACTCTCCGTGAAGTTATAACCGAGGCGCGCGCCGAATCCCGGTTCAGCCTTCTGTCCCTCCGACGTGGAAGTCACGACCGGGCACGGCGGGATGATGCACTGCACGGTTGTCGTTACGCTCGCCCGCCCGTTTGAAGCGTTCAGGACGGAGAATTGCCCGCCCATCTCGAAGCGGCTCGACTCGTCCACCTGCGCGTAGGTGCGCCCGGTGTTCAGGGAGAGAAAAAAGATCGCGGCCGCGATAGTGAAAAGCAGCTTTCGACGCATGAGGTTCCTCCTTAAAGATCATCATG
>DASQNL010000136.1:0-7307 GCA_035644995.1 Pyrinomonadaceae bacterium
CTGGCCCTGTTTGAAGTCACGGACAGTTCGGCCTGGCGCGCGGAGAGTTGTGAGCGCGCCGAGGCGGTCAGGATCGCGGGCGTGGTTCGACGCTTACACGCGCTGTTGGATCGGTATGCGGGGAACGGACACGTCCCTCCGATCACGGTGCGGGAGCGGAGAAGTTTGGAGGATGACATCCTGCAAACCTACACGTCCATCGCGGCCTCACTCTCCGTCACGGGTGAAGAAATTGACGGCGGGAAGACGACGGAGGAACCTTCGCCTCACACGACCGGGGAAGCGACATCCGAGGACATCGACGAGGCTGATCAAACAGCTCAGCCTGACGGCCGGCCGGAAGAAGCGACAGGCGGAGCGGCTGCCGGAGAACACTTCCCGGCGCACGCTCCGGTTGCGCCGGAACATTCGCAGACCGGCGAAGGCGCGGAAGCTCGCGCGCCCGGAGAAGATATTGGCGGCGACTCCAGCCCGGCGGCTCAAGGCGAGGAGCGCGACGAAACCGCCTTGTCGGATGCCGACAGTCAGCCGGCCGATCCGGTCGTCTCGGCCTCTCCCGGCGCAGCGGCGGATGGCGAGCGAGCGGCGGATGGCGAGCGGGAAGCCGCGAGCGGCGAGTTGAGGGATGAGGATGCGGCTGTCGTCGCGCGCGCCTCGTCGGTTGACGAGTTGGACGAAAACCGGCGGACTCCGCTCGCGGAAGACCTGACCGGCTTCCCTTCCGGAGGAACGGCCGCGAGCGACATCCACGCCGCTCGGCCGGAGGCGGAATCGGAAGGGACGAAAGGCGTTCAGGCCGTTGCGGGCGAGAGACCGGAGACGCCGGAATCAATTCGGCCGGACGCTTCGGGCGATCAAGCCGGCGACGAGACGCAGGCCGACACGAGCGGTCAAGCGAGCGACGAGACGCAGGCCGACACGAGCGGTCAAGCGAGCGGCGAGGCGAGAAATTTGTTCGTCGAGCCGGACGCGAATATCGCGTCCGACAAGTATTCCCCGGAGTTTCTGTGGTCGCTGGTCGGCAAGGACGATCTCTCGGCCGCCTATTGGTTCGCGTCGTCGTTATCCGCGGCCGGTCTGGAACCGGGCATCAACCCGGATGTCTTGGCGGGGGTTCAGGGGGCGCGGCTCCTGAAAGGCGCGGAAGATGCCATCGCCTTAGAACTCAGCGAGATCGTAGCGCGCACGCCGCCCGCCGGTACGGTCGCCGAAATGTTGTTGAGGCTGGCCGCCTCGCTACGCCCCTCGCTCATCGCGCCCGCCACCAGCGGCATGGATATATGGCTTGAAGCCTCGACCGTTCATCGCCAGTTGCAGACGCTCGTCGATGCGGTCAAAGACTTCATCAAACACCGGATCAGCTTACAGGTCACCGATTCTCAAGACATCGCCGGACGCGACGAGCGCAGCCTGACCTTCAAGAAGCTGGCCGGTGAAGCGCAGGGATGGCTCGCTTCCGCGGAGTCAGGCCGGACGCAGCACAAGCGCGGCTCCGATGTTCGCGCCCATCTCGCCCGCAACGAGCTGCGCGAGTTGCTCCACCCGGTCGTCTCGGACAAGCGCGACGAGACGACGGAAGTGCGGCAAATGGTGGAGCAATGGCGCGACCGCAAATTCATCGTCGATCAAATCAATAGAATCGACCGGTCGCTGGTCGGTCTGAAGGTGCGCGAGATCACCGGGCCGCCACGCGAGCAGATCATCCGCGAGGTAGACGACGCCTGTGAGATCGCCCTGCGGTGGTGTGAGATAGTCGAACGCGAATCGCTGATCGAGACGCGCGGCGACTGGATTTTCGATCAGGTGGCCGTCCTGCGTGAACGTTTGCGAGCGTCCCTGCCGGATGTCTCCTCCGCGCTGCAAGAACTCGGCGCGGAGGAGCAGCCGACCGAAGTGCGGGCGGCGTCTCTCTGCCTGCGGCGGTCGCTGGATCAGGTGTACGCCTTGCTGCAACTCGAATGGCAGATGGACAACTCGCCCGACCGCGGCCTTTGGGATTGGTTGAGTTTCAATGCGGCCGGACTCAGGCACGTGCTGAATCGTCGCCTGCTGCTGCTGCCGGAAGTCGATCTCGGCAACGACAACCGGCCGACTTCCGAGACCGTGCCGGAGATCGCGCCCGCGCTCTACGACGCGAGCACGCTCGGGCGCGGGTTGGTCGATGCGTTGAAGGGATGGCTCAAGCGACAGGACTTTCGCTTCGTCGGCGAACTGTTGGAAGCGTTGGAGAGAAACGGCGACCCGGCCGTCGCGGCGACATTGAAGCGTAGGGTGGGGGAGGAGTTGTTGGGTTCGCGCGAGGCGCTCAGCGCGACGCTCGGCGAAGCCTCCGATGAGATCGAGCAGGCCATCGTGGACGGAATCATCGGCGATGCCCGCTCCAGCTATAGCGCGCGGCTGCAAGTCATCAACCCAGAGCAAGTTCTCAACTTCGCGCCCGAGTTCGCCAAGCTGCAAGACGTGCGCAACGATTTGGCGGAGGAGCGGGAGAAGCGGCGCGCGAAGCAGGAGTCCGAGTGGCATCAACTTCAGGAGTCGCTCGCCACGTCGCGGCTGGCCGACGAACAGAAGACGCAGGTCGGCGAGGTCATGCGTCAGGCGTTGGCGCGGCGCGACACGAGGGTGGTTGACGAGTACCTGGCCGACCTGCGCGAGGTGCTGGACAGCAACAAGGATTTGTCCGCCAACTGGTCGCCGCCCTCGGTCGAGCGCGACGCGTTGACCGAGTTTCACGAGATGCTGCCGCGCATAGAAACATGGCTCGATGATCGCCAGGGACTAGCGAACATTATCTCCGACGTGCAGAACGGCCGGTCGAAGGCGGGATTTAAGTTCGGGCAACTGCTCAGCACACGGCTGGAAGAGTCGGTCGCCGCGCTTGAGGCCTGGAGACAACTGCGCAGACTCAACGCCCGCGCCGCCGAGCGCGACGTGGTGCAACAAATCACCGTCGTCCTCGGACGCTTTCTCGGCTTCAACCTTGAAGGGTCTTCGTCGGAAGCGGTGCGGATCAAGACGCGGGGCAGAGATTCGATCTACGTCGAGGCGGCGATGTCGTCCGGCAACTTCTCCCCGGTGCCGCAGTTCGGTTCGCGCGAGGACGGGCATTATGCCATCGTCTGCCTGTGGGAGCGGCCGAGCGCAGACACCATCGGCGCGTTGCTGCGCGATTTGCGGCTGGGCGCGCGCAGCGTTCTCATCTTCTATATCGGAAGACCCGATCAGCGTTTAGGCCAGCGGCAACGCCGCGACCTCGCAAAGGTCTGTCGCAAAGAGGGACTTTCTCTCGCCATCCTCGACGAGATACTGCTGCTCTTTCTGGCGGGCGAGCAGGATGCGAGGCTGCCCGTTTTTCTCAAGTGCGCTCTGCCGCTGTCGGCGGTCAAACCCTACACGCCCTTTCAGGCCGGAGACGTGCCGCCGGAGATGTTCTTCGGCCGGGAAGCCATGGCGCGCGACCTTCAGGAGCCGGGCGGCAGTTCTCTGGTGTACGGCGGCAGGCAATTCGGAAAGTCGGCGTTGCTGCGCCACGTCAAGCGTGAGTTCAATCATCCTGAGAACGGGCAGTATGCCTGGGTGGAAGACATCAACGTGGTCGGCGACCCCAAAGGCGGCCCGCACCCGGACGTGATCTGGCGCAGGCTGCGCGACCGCTTCAAAGAGGAGAAGTTGCTCGACGCCCACACTTCGAGCGACGACCCGGAGGTCATCTACAAAAAGATTCGCGACGTGACGCGCGTGCCCGGCAGGCGCGTGATCGTGCTGTTCGACGAGGCCGACCACTTTCTCGACGCCGATTCGAAGGACGGATTTCGCGTCGTCTCCGACCTCCGGCGATTGATGACGGAGAGCCAGCGTCGGTTCAAGGTCGTGTTCGCGGGTCTCCATAACGTCTATCGCTTTCAGGGCATCCCGAATCAGCCGCTCGCGCACTTCGGAACTCCCATCTGCGTCGGGCCGCTGGAGGCCGTGGCCGCTCGCGCCTTGATCAGACGGCCGATGGAGGCCCTGGGTTACCGCTTCAAAGATGATGCGGGCATCCTCAGGATTCTCTCTTACACCAATTATCATCCGGGGCTAATCCAACTCTTCTGCTGGGAGTTGCTGACGAAGCTGCACGGCCAGAGCGGCGATTCCGTGCCCCCGTACTCAATCGAACAGAAAGACGTTGAGGCCGTCTACCGGATTCAGAGCGTGCGCGACAACATCCGCGAACGCTTCGACTGGACGCTTGCCCTCGACCGGCACTATCAGGCCATCGCCTGGACGCTGATCTACGAACAGATGACGCTCAGCGGCAACTTCGCGGGCACCTTCTCTCAGCGCGAGATACTCAAGCTAGCCCGCAGCGGATGGGAGAAGGGCTTCGCCCAGGTTGACGACGAGCTATTGCACGGATTGCTGGAAGAGATGTGCGGGCTGGGCGTGCTCGTCCGCACGGACGGCGGCGAGTACCGGCTCCGCAGCCCCAACTTGGTCAGGCTCGTCGGCAGTGAAGAGAAGGTTCTCTCCGATCTGGTGGCTCTTTCCGACGAGGAGCCGGAGGTGACCTTCGATGCCGACAGCCATCACATGCTGCTCGATGAGCGGAAGCACAGGTACAGTCCGCTGACCCACGCGCAGGAGCGCGGGCTAGCCCCGCCCAAATCCGGCGTCGGGTTGGTTTTCGCTTCCGAGGCGCTCGGTCTGAACGATCTGCCGGACGCGTTCCGCAAGCTCATCCCCGATGAAACGCCCTCGGAGCTGTGGCTCTGCGAGGAGGCGCCCGCCGAGCAGAACACTGCCACGCAGCTTAGCATCTGGCTGAACCAGTATCTAAACGACAACCCCTCGAAGCAACGCGTCGTCGTCTGGCAGAAAGTTCGTCGCCCCCCGAAAGAGACTGCCGACATGATCGAAGCGGCGATTTCGGTCTGTCGTAAGCGCGAGGGTCGCAACCGCTGGATCAGGGTGTTCTTCGTCTTCGACCCCGATGCCGCGTGGGAATGGTGCCGCATGTCGGAGGAGCGGCGCGCGGCCGTGGAGGAACGCATCGGCGCGGGCGCGGTCATTTCGCCGCGGCGGTGGAACCTGCTCGGCGTGGCGCAGCGGCTCAGACAGCGCGAACTGCTCGATACGAAACAGGTCTGCGAAGGCATCCTCGAAGCGACCGGAGGCTGGCCGTGGCTGCTGGATCATGTCTTTCAGCAATTCGACGATGGCGTAGACCCTCGCGAGGTGGGCGAGATGATGGGCGCAGCCCTGGCTCCGGACGGGACGCTCACGCAGAATTTCCGCAAAGCCCTCGGCATCAACGGGCGTCTCGCGCCTGAGTTGATACTGAAACTGGTCATCTCCGAGACCGAAGGCGCGCCGGTCGAGCTTATCGTGCCGGAATACTTTGGCGACGATGTGCCGAATATCTCCCCGGTCGAGTGTTCGGCCAGCGTCGAGTTCTTGAAGCGGATGGGCTGCATCGAGGTGCGTGATGATGATGCGCACGCCGACGCGCTGGTCGGGCGCGTGCTGTCAAACGCATGACCGTCAACCTAGAGCTAAAGCTCTCCAGCCTCGGCAGCGTGCAACGCCTGGTCGGCATCCTCCTCGAAGACCTGTTGCAGGGGCGTAGCCTGCTCATGCAGTTGCCCGCCGGCGTGAGTTGCGCCGAGGTGTGGATGTCCGTGAGCCGGCAATTGCGCTGGCGCGACTGTGAAGTGCGGGTCATTCACGCCGACGACGTGCCGCGCGGCCACTCCTTAGCCTCCGCCATCGGCGAGCAATTGCGGGTTCAGTGGCCGTCGGCGGAGACGCAGCGCACGCTGGACAACCTGCTCAAGTGCGACGGGATGCCGGAGGTCGTCTACTGTGAAGGATTGGATCGACTTCTCGAAGATCAGGTCGGCGGGTGGCTGGAACTCTTGTCCAGGTGGGCGGAGTTCGCGCAGAACATGGAGCGTCCGCCCGCGCTGTGCATCATCGCGCCCGCGCCCGTCGTCCTCGGCTACACGCCCAACACCAACGTGCGGCTGGCCGTCAGGAAGTGGTGGGGCATTCCTTCCCTGCTGGAATTGCGCTTATTGTGCCGCGACGAGCAGGAGGAGGCCGGCGCCTCGGACGGAGAGGATGCGTGGCGCGAACACATCCTGCCCGCGCTCTCCGGAGGCGACGTTTCGCTCGCCTCAGACCTCTGGGGCGTCGCGTGTTCCGACGAGGATAAAATCAGGGAGGCTCTGGGCGAGCATGCGCGGCGGCGTGGATGGTCTCGGCAGCGGCTCTCCGATTGGGGGGCGGAGGAATTTCTCCGCGGTATGTTTATGAAACACGGAACCACCAGTTCGCGTCTGCCGGCGGCGTTTGAAAAGCTGTGGGCGGAAGGCGCAATCGGTCATACCCGTGAACATGGACTGGAGTTGCACACGGGCGCGCTGGAAACGCTCGGTCAGCATGAAGCGGTACGCCACCGGCTCTGGCGCGGACAGGCCGCGCTCCTGCTGCCGATAATAGATGGCGTCCGTTTGCGGCTCTGCCAGCGGCTGACGGACGTTTACGGGCGGGGCTGGTCGCATCGCTGGATTCAGCCCTCGAAGGAGCGGGAATACGCGGCGGTCACGGAGAGCGACCTGGGCTGTGAACTGGGACACCTCGCTTATCTGCTCCGCTCTTGCCGCGAAATACGCGCCTACGACGGGTGGATTCCTCTCACCACGCGGGCGCGGGACATGAGGAACGAGCTAGCCCATTATCGCCCCGTCAGTTTCATGTCCTTCAATGAATTTTGGCAGGATTTACACAGAGTCGAGGGGTCGTTACCCGAAGCGTTCTAGCTTGATTTACGAACCGCGGTTGCCCCTGCCCGGCTTCGTCTCGCGGGCGCGATTCTCTTGTGTGTAAGGGTCAAAACATTGCGTATTCGCTAGCGGATATGCATCTTCGGAAGAGGCCGGATGAGCGAGGATCGCCGGGCGCAGAGCGGGTTACGGCTTGCAACTTAGGTGCCGGATGGTGCATCATAGTGACTGGCAAATTCCTTCTCTCTTGCGTCAACGGTGATGCGCCCCGCTAGATAGGTTTTCCGAGCGGCGTTCTGGATGGTTCGAGAGTGGGCTGATTTCAACTTTAGAAGCGCTCCCTTGAGCACCCGAACGCAAGCCTTCGCTGCCTACCGTTACATCGAAGCCACTTTGATTCGACAGCTTCTCTCAGATACTCCTTCCTACAGGAGAGGTACATCCACATGTCTATGAAACTTTATGTCGGGAACTTGTCGTTCCAGACTTCAAGCGACGATTTGCAGCAGCTGTTCGCGCAGGCCGGAACGGTCGAGTCGG
>DASQNL010000137.1:0-3120 GCA_035644995.1 Pyrinomonadaceae bacterium
GCGCGGCCAGTTGATCGACGACACGGCGAATTACCTGATCGAGGCCAACAGTTGGCTCCGCGATCATTCGCCGTTCAACCTCGGCCAGATCATCTTCCGCCCGATTCACGCCGGACTCGGCGGTCGCATCCGCTATTTGATCAGCGGCGGCTCGGCCTTGAATGAACAGGTCAAGAAGGATTTCCACGGCCTCGGCTTCACCATTCTCGAAGGTTACGGCCTGACGGAAGCCTCGCCCGTCCTGACCGTTACGCGCCCGCAAAACAAGCTGATCTCGATGAGCGTCGGCAAGCCCCTGCCCGGCGTCGAGGTGAAGATTCTCGACCCCGACGCTTCCGGCATCGGCGAGGTCGTCGCGCGCGGCCCGAACGTGATGAGCGGCTACTTCAACAACGAAGATGCCACGCGCGCCGTTCTCATCAACCGCTGGCTTCACACGGGCGACCTCGGCCGTCTCGACGACGAAGGCAATCTCTACCTCGTCGGCCGCTCCAAAGAGATCATCGTGGACACGAACGGCAAGAACGTCTACCCCGACGAGATCGAGGAACTCTACGCCGCCTCGCCTTATATCAAGGAACTCAGCGTGGTGGGCTTGGCCGAAGGCCTCGGCGAAAAGGTGGCCTGCATGGTGGTCGCCGATCACGACTACGACATCGCGCTCTCGCGCGAAGAGGTGCGCCGCAAAGTCGAGGAGCATTTCCGCGACGTGTCTTCCTCCCTGCCCTTCTTCAAGCGCGTCAAGACGCTGCACTTCTGGGACGGCGAACTGCCGCGCACGGCGACCCGCAAAGTTAAACGCCGCGAAGTGGTGGCCGCCATGCAGGTGCTCGAACAGAGCCAGCGCAACGTGGCGCAGGTTTCGGCGAACGTGCGCGAGGAGAGAGGCGCGGCGTGGCTGCTCGAAGTGGTCGCCACGGTGGCGAACCGCCCGCGCGCGGAGATTACCTACGACACGCGGCTCGTCGATCTCGGCTTCGACAGTTTGATGTACGTCGAACTCGCCTCCGCCATCGAACAGGCGGGAGGGACGCTGCGCTCGCCCGACACCCTGACCGAGGTGCGCGACCTGCGCGAACTGGCGAGCGTGGTGACCCGGCAGGCGACGCCCGCCGAACGCGAGGAAGCGGAGCGGCGGCAGGCGCAGGATGCGCGGCGCGGCGACGCCGAGATTTACGTGCCCTCGCTCGTCCGCACCGTGGGCAACAAGGGACTCGATGCCTTGCAGCGCGTCTTCTACGAGAAGTTTCTGCACATGAAGATCGAGGGCGAGTCGAACATCCCCGTCCACACGAATTTCCTCGTCGCCTCGAACCACGCCTCGCACCTCGACATGGGACTCGTCAAGATGGCGCTCGGCGAACACGGCCGGGACATGGTCGCGCTGGCCGCCGCCGACTACTTCTTCGACAACAAGTTCAAGCGCGCCTACATGGACAATTTCACGAACACCGTCCCGATGGAGCGTAGCGGCAGCCTGCGCAAGTCGCTCCGGCAGGCGCTCTCTTTCCTCGAACGCGGCCACAATGCGCTGCTCTTTCCCGAAGGCACGCGCTCCGTGACGGGCGAGTTGGCCGACTTCAAGCCCGTGCTCGGCTTCCTCGCGCTCACCGCCCGCATCGGCATCCTCCCTGTCTATCTGCACGGCACTTACGAGGCGTTGCCGAAGGGATCGAACATGCTCAAGAGCCGCGACATCGCGGCGCGTATCGGTCGCTTCCTCGGCGCGGAGGAGTTGGAGGAGATGACGCGCGGGATGTCGAAGTCTGAGTCGTACCGGCTCATCGCGGCCTTCGTCCATCATCAGGTCGAAAACTTACGCGACGGCACGCGCCACAATTTCGACGCCAAAGCTCTCCGCAAACGTTGGCGCGCCGAACGACGCGGCACGCCCGAAGCTGAAGTAACTGTATAAAAGTGACAGGTGACGGGTGACGGGTGACAAGTTGAAAGCAAAACTTGTCACCCGTCACCTGTCACCCGTCACGCGTCACTCTCATATGGCTACCAAGAAAACGACAACGAAGGGGCGAAAGGCTCCGGCCAAGGCGAAAGCCGACCCCGCCGCGCCGAAGGCCGACGCCGCCAGCGCGCCGAAGGCCGTCGCCGCCGCCACCGCGCGGAAGGGCGCGAGCGTCGCGCTCGTGAAGCGGGCGCAACCCTACACGTTGGTGACGGGGGGGACGGGCTTTCTCGGCGCGCATCTGGTGCGTCAACTCGTCGAGGCGGGCGAGGGGCGCGTGCGCGTGCTGGCGACGACGAACCCGGCGTGGCTCTCCGAGTTGGGCGTCGAGACGGCGCAGGGGTCGGTGCTGAACCGGGCGGACGTGGCGCGCGCGCTCGACGGCGTCGCGTCCGTGTATCATCTGGCGGGACGCGTCGCGCGCGGGCGCGAAGACTCGCACGGCATGTACGAATTGCACGTCGAAGGAACGCGCGTGCTCTGCGAGGCGGCCGTCGCGGCGGGCGTGGAAACGATGGCGCTCGCCTCTTCGAGCGGGACGATTGCGGTGACGGACGATGCGACCGCGCTGCCCAACGAGAGTTGGCCGCCGCCGCTCGACATCATCGCGCGCTGGCCTTATTACGCGAGCAAGTATTATCAGGAGCGCGTCGCCTTGGAACACTTCTCCGGCGCGGGACGGCGGCTCGTGATCGTCAATCCGAGTTTGCTGCTCGGCCCCGGCGACGAGCGTCTGAGTTCGACGAAGGTGGTGCTCGATTTCCTCGCGCGCAAGATCATGGCCGTGCCGGGCGGCGGACTGAGCTTCGTTGACGCCCGCGACGCGGCCGCCGGATTGCGCGCGGCGATGGCGCGCGGCGCGCACGGCGAGCGTTACCTGCTCGGCGCGGCCAACTGGACTTTCCATAAGTTTTTCGGGCGGCTCGAACGTTTGACGAAAGTTGCCGCGCCGCGTTTCTCGCTGCCGTCGAAGTTTGCCGTGTCGGGCGCGCACGCGCTCCACTCGCTCTATCGCCAGTGGAAACTCGCCCCACCCATCGAGCCTGCGGAGATCGAGATGGCGGAATACTTCTGGTATTTCGATTCCACGAAGGCCGTGAGCGACTTGGGCTTCGCGCCGCGCGCGTCGCCTACCGGGAATTGCTCCAACACTTCCC
>DASQNL010000138.1:0-1502 GCA_035644995.1 Pyrinomonadaceae bacterium
GCGTTGAATCTGTTCGAAAGCAACGCGTAAATCTTCTTCGCTGCGCGGGAAGTAAGCGCGCCCGCCCGTGCGCTCTGTGATCTTGCGGAGCGACCCTTGATCAACGCCGGAATAGTTGAAGCTGTCGCCGATGCCGATGGCGAAGACGAGCGTGTCGGTCTTGAGCGCCTCCTGCACGGCCTCGTCGAGTTTCAACATGCTGCTGGTGTCGTCGCCGTCCGTGAGCAGCACGATGGCGCGGCGCGTCTTGTCGGACGACTCGACCATCACCTCGTGGCAGGTGGCATAGACGGCGTCCCAGATGGCGGTCGAACCGGCGGTGGATTGATTTTCGCCGGAGATCGGGGGCGTGCCGCCGCGGGTGATGCCGCCGCCGATGTAGCCGCCGGAGGGCGGCACGAACTCGACCCGCTCAATCGCGCTGCGCACGCGCCCGGCGTTGCCGGTCAAGCCCTGTTCGAGCGTCGAATCGCCGGTGAAGGAGAGCACGGCCACTTCGTCTTTAGAGGGGCGCATCACGGCGTCCACGAAGGCGCGCGCGGCGGCCTTCTCTTCCGGCAGCGTGCGCTCCTGCGAGATGCTGGTGTCGATCACGATGGCGAGCGTGAGCGGCAGGTCGATCTGCGTCTGGAAGGTGAAAATCTGTTGCGGCACGCCGTCTTCCAGCACGCGGATGTCTTCCTGCTTCAGGTTCGTGACGAACCGCTTGTTGCGGTCAACCGCCGTGAAGATGACGTTCGTCAAACTGGTATCGACGCGCTCGATCTCGTCGTCGTCGAGCGTCGTGGTGTCGTCGGCGCGCGTGGGCGTCGGGCGCGGCGTCGGCTGTTGCTGCGTGGCCGGCGCGTTATGCTGCCGCCGCCCTTCTTCTGCTTGCGCCCGCGCGCCCGCGAGCGCGCCGCCGACGCTCAGGCCGACCGCGAGAATAAAACTCAACAGGCGCACAGACAGGATGCGATCAAACATTACTTTCAACTTACCCTTCTCTCATGACTCGTGACTCGTCAATAGTACGAGGACGGTTTTTCCCGCTTCACGTTTGACGATTCAGGTTTTACTACTTGGTTCTGTCCGCCCAGGCCGTATAGCCGCGGCGGGTGCGGACTTTGAGACCGTCGCGCTCGGCGGCGAGCTTCACTTCGATGCGGCGATAGCTGCCGTCGTAATTTTTGTTCGTCGGCCGGTAGGTGACGATGTACTGGCCGCGCAGTTCGCGCGCGACGCGCGTGAAGGCGCGTTCGAGTTCGAGGCGGTCGCCGATGAAGAAGGCTTTGCCGCCCGTCGCGTCGGCCAAGCGGTCGAGCCGCTTGTCGTTATCGTCTTTGACCGTGCCGGCCTCGACGCCGGGAACGACGCTCGAAAATCCCGCCTTCGTGGAAATGGCGAAGATCATCGTCTCGGTGCGCTGCGCCATCTCGATGGCCTCTTCCAGCCGCGCGCGGCTCGATGTGTCGTCGCCATCCGTGATGACGACGATCACGCGCCGCCCCGTGACGCCGCGC
>DASQNL010000139.1:0-7386 GCA_035644995.1 Pyrinomonadaceae bacterium
GCCCGACGAAGTTCATCTCGCCTTTCTGGAACATCCTGAAAGGCGAGATGAACTTCGTCGGGCCGCGCCCCGAACGCCCCCACTTCGTCTCCCAACTCGCCGAGGAGATTCCCTTCTACGAACAGAGGCATTTGATCCCGCCCGGACTCACCGGCTGGGCGCAGATCAAATACCCCTACGGCTCTTCCATCGAAGACGCGCGCCAGAAGTTGCAATACGATCTCTACTACATCAAGAACCAGAGCCTCGTGCTCGACGCCGTGATCATATTCGAGACGGTCAAGACGATCCTGTTCGGTCGCGGCGCGCGGTAGGGAAAGCGCCGGCCGCGAGAAGTTTTCGAGAGGTACAGACATGAAAATCCACACGATGAAGTTGGCAACGTTCGCCCTCGCGGGTCTCTTGCTCACGGGCGGGACGGCTTTCGTCCAAACGGCCGCCGCGCAAGATAAAGACAAGCGGCAGCCGGAGCAGAAGACGCGGCCGCGCACCACCGGCGGCACGGCCGCCGCCGCCCCGGCGTCGGACGCGGCGAAGCGGACGGGCGAACGGCTCGAACCGGACGACACGAGCGCGCCGCCGCGCGCGGACATGTCGCCGGAGATGCTGGCGAACCGCCGCGAGACGCTCTCGGAAGACGAGGCGGCTGTCGTGCCCTACTACAACAACTTCATGGCCTCGTACCGGCTCGGCCCCGAAGACGTGATCTCGATCACGGTCTTCAACCTCGACCGCTACTCGAAGGCCGGGATCACTATCCCGCCCGACGCCGTCATCTCGCACCCGCTCATCCCCGAAGGCGTCTTCGTCGCGGGGAAGACGACCAAGCAGGTCGCCGACGAGATCACGAAGCGGCTCGACGAGTACGTTATCGATCCGAAAGTGACCGTCTCGCTCGACAAGGCGCAATCGGCGGTCTTCTGGGTGGTGGGCGATGTGGCGCAGCCGGGCATCCGCCCGATGTCGCGCCGCCTCTCCGTGACGGAAGCCCTCGCGCTCTCCGGCGGCGTGCTCGACACGGGCAACAAAAAGAAGGTGATGGTGATGCGCCGCCAGGCCAACGGCTTCTTGCAGCCGACGATCATCGATGTCGCCGCGATTGAAAAGGGGCGGATGCCGGACAACTATTTTCTCAACCCCGGCGATCAGGTGATCGTTCCCGGCAATCGCATGAAGAACGTGCAGAAGGTCTTGAGTCTCCTGCCCGTCGTCAGCTTCTTCCGCATCTTCACGGGAGGATTCTAGGAAATGCGGCTCGCGGAACGCCGGACGCGGATTGACAGAGTGAAACCCGGCGCGTTTCGTTCCGCCTTCCGCGTCCGGCGTTCCGCGTCGTGCGTTTCGCGCTTCGCGTCCCGCGCCGCGCGCGCGCTTGCTTCCTCCGCTCATACGCCTTTCGCCTTCCGCCTTCCGCAATTGCTCGTCCTGCTCCTGCTGCTCACCGCGCAAGTTGTGGCGGCCGGGGCTTGGGAGGCGCAAAAGTCGGGGACGTTGGCGTGGTTGCGCGCGGTCTATTTTGTCGACGACTCGCGCGGCTGGGCGGTCGGCAGCAAGGGCGCGCTTCTGGCGACCACGGACGGCGGGCGCAGTTGGGCGATGCGCCGCGCTCCCACCGAAGACACGCTGCGCGACGTTTACTTCGTGAGCGAACAGACGGGCTGGCTCGTCTGCGACCGCAGCATCTACCTGCTGAGAACCAGGCAAGAGCCGCGTTCTTACCTGTTGCGGACGACGGACGGCGGCGCGAGTTGGTCGCGCGTCGAGGTGACGGGCGCGGACGTTGACGTGCTCCTCACGCGCGTCGCCTTCGTGGACGACTCGCGCGGCTGGGCTTTCGGCGAGATGGGCGCGCTTTATGCGACGACGGACGGCGGCGCGAATTGGGAACGGCAGAGCGTGCCGACGAAACACCTGTTGCTCGGCGGCGCGTTTCTCGCCGCCGGTCAGGCTTGGCTCGTCGGCGCGGGCAACACCATTCTGTACAACCCGGACGGCACAGAGTGGCGCGTGGGCGCGTCGCCCGCCGTCACCCCGACGCGCTTCAATGCCGTCTCCTTCGTCGAGGCGCGACGCGGTTGGGCGGTCGGCGAACGCGGCCTCGTGCTCGCCAGCCCGAACGGCGGGCGTTCGTGGCTCAGGCAGGAATCGAACGTGGAGGTTGACCTGTCGGACGTGAAATTTATAGACGCGAACGAAGGTTGGGCGGTGGGCGTGCAAGGCACGATCATCCATACGACGGACGGCGGCGCAAACTGGCGACTCGAACCGAGCGGCACGCGCCACCCGCTCGAACGTCTTTCGGTCGCGGCGTCCGGGCGCGCGTGGGCGGTCGGCTTCGGCGGCACGATCATCAATTACGCGGGGCGCGCCGCCGCTCCCCGGCCGCGCTTGAAAACTCCCGGCTCCGAACAACCGAAAGAACGCCCGCGCCGCGCCACCCCGCACGCCACGATGCGCTGACCCGAAGCCATCGCCGCCCACGACACACGACGATCCGCGCGCTCCAAGCGCGCCGCCCCGCACGCGGGACTAGCTCAAAACCCGACGGAGAATTAAAGATGCCGGAACAACTCTCGAACTCGAATCACACACACGCCCGCGCCGGTCTCGCGCGCCGTTTCACGCGCGCCGCCGCTTCGCTATCCGTCGCGGTGTTCGTCGCGGCGTGGTGCGCGCCCGCCGCCGTCGTCGAGGGCTTCGCGCAAACAGCGTCGCAGCCGCGCACCGCCCCTGCGTCGGCGCAAGCGGCGACTAAACCGGGCGAGGCGAAAGCGAAGGCGACTGGAGCGCGAGAGGAAAAGGCCGCGCCGCGTTCGGCCACCGGGAGCACGCGCGCGCGCCGCGCCGCTGCGGCTACTGCTGTCGCGCCGTCCGCCAATGCTTCCGTTCCCGCGCCCGCCTCGCCGAAAGCTACTGCGGCCGCCGCGCCTTCCGCGACGCCGGTCGTCGTCGCCGCGCCGGAGAGCGAGGCGGCGAAGACGAAGGGTGCGGAAGCGGAACTCGAACGCCTGCGCGCCGAAATCAAAGATGCGAGGCCGGGCGCGGAACGGGCGCGGCTGCAACGCGCGCTCGTCGAACGTCTCGTCGCGCTCAAGCGCGAGCCGGAAGCTCTCGACGCGCTGCGCCTGATGATCCACGAAGACCGTTTCGACCCGCCCTTCTTCTTCAACACCGGCAACGCCCTCGCGCGTCTCGGCGATGCGAGCGCGGCCGAAGACGCTTACCGCAAAGCCATCTCGCAGCGTCGCGGCAACTATTCGCGTGCCCTCAATAACCTCGGCGTCATCCTGATCCGGCAAGGCCACTGGGACGAGGCACGCGAGACGCTCGCCGCCGCGCTCATGCAGGAGAATTTCACCTACGCCGAGGCCAGCTACAACCTCGGTCGCCTCCACCTGCTGCGCGGCGAAGCCGACCTCGCCATCCGCGAATGGCTCCGCACGCTGCGTCTCGAACCGACGCACGCCGAAGCGGCCGTCGCCCTCGCGCGCGCCTACGCCGAAGACGGCGACGCGGAGCGCGGCCTCAAGGTGCTCGACAATTTCGTCGCGCGCTCGACGCGCACCGGCGCGGGCGTCCCGCGCCACATCGCCGAGGCCCGACGCGAACTCGTCGCCACCGCCGCCGACGCGGAAGACGGCGACGCCGCCGACGCCTCGCCCGCGAAAACCGGAGACGCCGCAAACGTGAACATCGGAGACGGCGCGAACGTGAAGCCCGGCGGCGGCGGCGGGCGCGACGCTCGTGCCGCGAGGCCGGGCGCGAAATTCCGCGCGCACGAAGCCGACCGCGCCACTTACGAACTCCTGCGTTCCGCGCGCGCAGGGCGCGAGAGCGGGCGCGCCGAAGACGCCGTGAAGCATTATCGCGCCGTGCTGGCGCGCAGTTCCGGCGGGTATTTCCCGCCCGCCAATCTCGAACTCGGAGTCGCGCTGATGAACCTCAAACGCTATGAAGAGGCCATCGCCGCCCTGCTCCCGCTCACGCAAAAAGACGCCGCGCGCTACGCCATCGCGCATTATTATCTCGGTCGTCTCTTCGAGCGGCAGGGTCATTTCGCCCGCTCCGCCGACAACTTCCAGCGCGCCGCCGAACTCTACGGCGACACGAACCCCCGGTCGTTCCTCGACCTCAGCCGCCTGCGCGAACAGACCGGCGAGCACGCGCTCGCACTCGCCGCCATGAACGACTACGCCGCCGCCCTGGGACGACAAGGGACGGTGCCCGCGTGGGTCGCGGAGCGACAGGCGAAACTACGGCAGAAGGCCGCCGCCTCTTCCGCCTCTTCCGCGCCGAGCAATTCGACGCCGACCAGACGGTAATGAGGCGGCGGCCTCCGGAAAGAACCGCACCCTGTTTTTAGTTGCGGACGCTGTGGCTACGCCCCCGCTTTAACTTCCGACACCTTCGTCGCGCGCAAGCTGTCGCCGTCGAGCGTGCCCTCGACCTCGACCCGCAATCCCTTCGTCGCCTTCGTCGCCTTCAACACGGAGAGCGCGGACTTGTTGCCCGCCTCGTCCAGTTTATAAATCTTCTTGTCCACGACGAGCGCGAAGCCGGTCGCGTTGCAACTCGGCATCAGCGCGCACGCCGTCGGGTGGCCTTGCGCCGTCTCTTCCAGACCGTCGCCGTCGCCGTGCGCGTTCGCGCACATGTTGTCGATCAGGTAGCCGGTCAACTTCACCGACTTCGCGGCCTGCTTCTCTTGCGCGAGCGCGAGAACTCCGGCCATGACCAGCATCAGGGAAACCGCAAAAAATTTTCGCGTCATCTCAATTCATCTCAACTTTCACGCCCGCGCCAAAGGCGAGGCTCATGGGGTTAGGGGTTTAAAAAAGTTCAGTCGCGCTAACTCACGCTTCTTCGCCCGCTTGTTCGACAGGTAACGCCGGGCGTTCGTCCGTCGTCTCTTCCGACTTCGGCGCGGCGGCGGCGGGGCGCATGTGCGGGAAGAGAATCACGTCGCGGATGGAACGCCGGTTCGTCAGGAGCATTACGATGCGGTCGATGCCGATCCCGATGCCCGCCGCCGGGGGCATCCCGTAAGCGAGCGCGCGCACGTAATCCGTATCCATCTGCATCGCCTCCTCGTCGCCCCGCTCCCGCGCCCCCGCCTGCTCCTTGAATCGCTCATACTGCTCCGCCGGATCATTCAACTCCGAAAACCCGTTCGCGCACTCCATCCCGTTAATATACAACTCGAAACGCTCCGCGACCGACGGATCATCGGGCGATGCTTTCGACAGCGGCGAGATTGGCTTCGGGAAATCTGTGATGAATGTGGGTTGACTTAAGTGCTTCTCAGCCACTGTTTCAAATAAGAATTGGATGTACTTGCCAATGTCAGATTCATTTGGTGGCTCTAAACTAGACTCACTCTCTCTTGCGTCATTAAGATGCTTACCAAAGACTCCGGTAGCCATACCCAGAGAATTAGATGGTCTTACAATTATGGTTCTGCCATATTTTGTAAAAGCGGTAAATAATGAGCGTACAGTTTGCGGATCATCTAGTGATGTTTCATCAAATCCATCAATGAAAAATTGATGCAACTCAGGAGGCCAGTACCTAACAATAGCTTGTTTCATGCTCAAGCGTTTGAAGGGTCGGTCGAAATGAAGACGAGTTTCATTGTAACGAACGCGGGCATCCCCTGACATTGTCTCGCCTGCCGGAAAGTAAATCAGCGAACTACCCAGTGTTTGTTTAGCAACAGTCCGCAGCAACTCTTCGCACAAGTCCATCATGCCGTTCACGTCCATGTAGGCGCAGTAGAATTCGAGCATGGTGAATTCGGGGTTGTGGCGGGTGGAGATGCCTTCGTTGCGGAAGTTGCGGTTGAGTTCGTAGACGCGCTCGAAGCCGCCGACGAGGAGCCGTTTGAGGTAGAGTTCCGGCGCGATGCGTGCGTAGAGGTCTATGTCGAGCGCGTTGTGGTGCGTCTGGAAGGGGCGCGCGGCCGCGCCGGAGGCGATGGGCGTGAGCATCGGCGTCTCGACTTCGATGTAGCCGCGCTCGTCTAAAAATGCGCGCATCTCGCGGATGATCTTCGAGCGGCGTTCAAACACTTCGCGGGTGGTGAGTTGTTCGCGCGTGTGTCCCTCGCCGGTCGCGTCCCCTTCGGTGTCCTTGTCGATTTTGAGGCTGCCCGCGATGAGGTCGGCGTAGCGTTGGCGTTGGCGGATTTCGGGGTCGCTGATGCCGTGCATCTTGTCGGGCATGGGCAAGAGAGCCTTCGCTAAGAACTCGAACGCGCGGACGTGGATGGAGAGTTCGCCCGTCTTCGTGACGAAGAGGAAGCCTTCGACGCCGATGAAGTCGCCGTGGTCGAGCAGGCCGAAGAGTTCCCAGCCGTCGAGTTCGCGCCCGCGATGGTTCATCGGCTGCACCTCGTCGCGGCGCACGTAAATTTGCAGGCGTTCCCGCCCGTCGGAGAGGTGGACGAAGGCGGCCTTGCCCATCACGCGCGGCGGCACGGCCAGACGCCCGGCGACGCGCACCGCGCCGAACTCCCGCAACGCCGCGTTGGCCGCTTCGAGTTGCGCGGCCGACGGACGCGCGCCCGCGACCTGTGGCGGGACGTGTTTCGTGATCTCTTCGTGGCCGACGATTGACGTGACGGTGTCTTCGCCTTCGACCTTGTTCTTCGTCACGTTCGAGCGTGGAAACTTGTTCGGGTAGGCGTTGCCGGTGAGAAGCTGAATCCGTTCGAGGTGTTCGCGGCGGGCGCGCGTCTGGTCGTTGTCGTCTATGAAGGGCGTGTTGTTCTCTGTCATCAATTCCTGCTCCAAAAGAAAAGGGGATTATAGCAACAAGTCGTCGGTAGTCAGTAGTCGGTTGACTGTGGCCGTCAGACGGGTTCCTCAAGCCGGAAACGAACAACCCGACAACCGGCGACCACAACTGACTATTACTTCCTCCCCGTGTTAGCATTGACGCCATCGCAGCATATGAACGAGAAGATTCTAACGCCGGATGAGGCGCGCAGGGTGCGCGAGCGTTTGCGCGCCGAGGGGCGGCGGCTCGTGTTCACGAACGGGTGTTTCGACATCCTGCACGTCGGGCACGTCCGTTATCTCGAAGCCGCGCGCGCGCTCGGCGACGCCCTGCTCGTCGCCATCAACTCGGACGCGGCCGTGCGCGCCCTCAAAGGCGACTCGCGCCCCGTGATGAGCGAAGGGGAGCGCGCCGAAATGCTCGCCGCGCTCGGCGCGGTCAGCCACGTCACCGTCTTCGACGCGCTCTCGCCGCGCGCGCTCATCGCCCAACTGTTGCCCGACGTGCTGGTCAAAGGCGGCGATTACGGCGTGGACGAAATCCACGGCCGCGCAGAGGTCGAAGCGGCCGGCGGGCGCGTGCTCGCCCTGCCCTTCATCGAAGGCGTTT
>DASQNL010000140.1:0-6630 GCA_035644995.1 Pyrinomonadaceae bacterium
CGATCTCCGCAGTCCAGTGCGGGAGTTCGATGACCAGAGTGCCTTTGACCTCGTCGGCGGGGAGTTCGTCGAAGACGATCTCCTCCCAATTGTCCGGCAGAATTATCTCCGGCTCTTGCCCGAGCTTCGGCGTCAACTCCGGCACGCGATGCCGCACGTAACTGCTCAAACTGGAAGACGTGATGCGCCCGAACGGCTCGACTGCGCCGCCGCTCAGACCATCGAGCACGGCCTGCGTCAACACGCCGCGCGGGTCGCCCATGTCGGTCGAAGTGAAGTTGAAAGCCTTCCCGCCATGTGTGGCGGCAAGGACGACGAATTCTTTAACCCGCCGTGCGGATTTGTTCTTGCTAACGTCGAGAACGGGCGCGGAGGTTCGCCCCCTCAGATAAGGGTCGCGCGAGCAGTCCAGAATGAACACGACTTCGTCGAAAAGCCCCGACTCACGGAAGAAGCGTCGATAGGGGCGGAGTCCGATGTTGCTGTCGAGCCGCTCCATCGAAGCGTTAGCCATCAGCATGCACACGTCATCGAAGGCGGTGCCGATACCATGCCCGGCGAAGTAGAAGTAGAATCGTCTGCCGATGCGCATGCCGCCGTGGGCGACGATCTCGTAGAGGGCGCGGTCAATTTCCGTTTGGCCGGGGCGCGCGTCGAAAGGATTGGAGGGAAGCTCGGGCGGAGAAACAATCAAGCGCACGTTGGCCTGCGGCAGTCCGCCGCCTTCGGGAGACACCAACCACTCGGCGAACATCGACGCATCCCTGACCGACGACCGCAAAGGTGGCAGTTGCGCGTATGTATCAATGCCGACGACGATGGCGTAGTCGTTAATGTTGTTCGCCACGATGCACTACCCCTCTCTCACCCTCAAACACGCGGGACGCTCCGGCCACGCGCGCTGATAACGAATCTTAGGACGGTCGAAACGTGCGACCCTTCGCGCTCGATTACAGTGTGATTACATGTGGGTCGCCTTTAGCCTCACGCAGGTCGATGAGGGTTGGAGGCGTTCCTGGCGGACTGCTCGTGTTGGTCAGGGCGTACCACTTCAGACGCAGGAGTTGTTCCTCCCACGGAGGCTTGTCGGCGGTGGCGTCGTTGGCCGGACGACTCGCTATCACGCTCCAATCGTTGCCGCGCAGTTCGAGCAAGCCAGCGCTTCCTGCGGACGCGACGATACGCACGCGCACTTGCTCCAACTGGTTTACCGGGATCGCGCCGAACACGATCTCACTCGGCGGCGGAGTAATCTCCGGCTTCTGCTCCAACTTCTTCCCCGTCAACGGGTCTATCGGCGCGGCATCCGCCAACTCCGGGACGCGCCGTTCGACATACGCCCGAAGCGAAGAAGCCGTAAAGCGCCCGCGCGGGTCTGCCGCGTCCGCGCTCTGGAGGGCTTCGAGCAATGCCTCGGTCAGCAACCCGCGCCGCTCGCCCGTGTTTGTGTCTTGGGCTTGAAACGCTTTCGCGCCGTGGGGCGCGGCCATCACGATGAAATCGTTAACGGGTGGGCGCGCCCCGTCGATTTGTCCGAACGTGAACCCCGGCCGCGAGGTTTGGTTGACGCTGACGAATTCGTCGCGGCAGCAGTCGAGGATAAAAACGACCTCGTCGAAGAACCCCCAATCGCGGAAGAAGTGACGATAGGGGAGGAGTCCGACGTTGCTGTCGAGCCGCTCTATCGCCGCGTTAGCCATCAGCATTCCGATGTTGTCGAAGGTGGGGCCGAAGCCGTGTCCGGCGAAGTAGAAATAGAGCCGCGAGCCGATGCGTCTCTTGCTCTGCACACCTATCCTCGCCAGAGCGTGGTCAACATCGTCGCGCACGGGGCGCGCGCTGAACGGGTTGGTGTTCGGCTCTCCCGCCTCCGACGGCGAGGTGATTAGATGAATGTTACTCTTGGGTAGTCCGCCGCCTTCGGGCGACTCAAGCCACTCCGCGAATCGGGTCGCGTCACGGACGGCGGCTCTCAGAGGCCGGAACTGCGAGTACTTATCAATGCCGATGACGATGGCGTAATGTTCTGGGTTGCGGGCTTCCCCCTGATCTGACGGCACGGCTCATACACTCCTTAACGCTTGATTTCCCCATGCCTCTAGCGTCGGCCGAGGGTGACGGTTACGTCGCGACCCGAACCGCGAGTCAGCACGCTGTATCTCTCGTCGCTGTACAAATCGCCGGGGCCTTCCTTCCCGTCGCCGTCGCTATCGACCCAGACGCGCACGGCGTAATCGCTTCGCGGATCAATGACCGTGCCGGGAGAGACGTGCAGCGCGAAAGAGATTTCCGTGCCGCTATCTTCCGCTCCGGCACGACCGGCGGCCTTGTCGCCGGAAGACCCGTGATTAACGTCGCGCACGACGGCTTCGGCCAACACGATTGACTCTCCGTCCGCGCGACCGACATCTTCGAGCAGGACGTGTGCGACCGCGCCATTGAAGGGTGGAACTTGAGATTTGATGATTATCCGCCCCGTGACATGGGGCGCTCGCGTTTTGTCACCTGCGTCAGCGTCCCGTTCCATATAACGTTGTCTGCTTTGAAATTCCGGCGGGTGGCCGGGGCACCTCGCCGTCCTCACTCAGCTAAGCCCACGCGAGACCCGGATACAGGAGCCGCACGGCGGCGATATCGCCCGCGCTCAGCCCGTTGCTTTGGCCGAAGGTTTGTCCGTTGCGTGCCCTGATGGTCGGCTGTCCATTGATACTAAAGGCAGTGGCCGGATAGTGCATGATGGAATTGAAGTCGTACTGGCCGAGGTCGTCGCCGTCCTGAATGTGCATATCGAAGTTGTGCCGACGGTTGGGCGCGACGTTAGCCAATATGATTTCGATGAATTGGTCGCGGTCTGAGCGGCTCTGCTCGTGCCACAGCCCGATGGCGTGTCCGATTTCGTGGATAGCCGCTCCGACCCCGCATCCCGTCCCGAGCGAGATCACCTGCATCCCGCCTTGCCGCCCGACCCTCGACCAGCAGCCGTTCTGCCGCTCGAACGAGATGTAATCCGCCTCGTTCGTGCGCTCGACGAACCTGAACGGCGTGCGCTGCTGCCAGTGGCTAGTCGCCGCTTCGACGCGCGGCCGCAGCATCTCGTCGGTCACATACGGCAATACGCCGTTCGGCCAACGGTACTGTTCGCCCGAGATGCCGATGCCCATCGAGTCGGGGGCGTTGCGGACGACATCCGCGCTTGCGAGAACGATGTCGCCCTCGAACAAAGCCAGCCCGTCCACCTCTGTCCACTTCGCCTGCGGCACTGTTTGCAAGCCGAATTTTATTTTCTGCATCATCATCGAGGTTTCCTCGACTGTGTCTCCCGACCGAAACATCTCAGGCGGCAGGTCAAGTGCTTCTCCCGCATCAGCCGGAGTGGTGTTTAGATTCGGGTTTTGCGGTGCCGAGTCGTTTTGTGACATTGGCAAAAACTCCTTTCATTTTCTACGACGGTTACCGGAAAAGCCTATTAGGTCGCTTTTCAATGTCTGAACACAGTCCTGCTCCCTTCCCAAGGACGATGTCCAAAACTCCCTATCTACGCGTTATAGGGTAGACGTGCTTGAGTTTGGCGAGCCGGTTGATGGCGCTCCGCCAACCCGACGCCGCGCGGGAGCTATAATGCATCTTCCGGCGGTCTCGTGCCGTCGGAAACGGCGTGTGGAAGTACAGTCTTTCGGAGTAACAGTTTAGGTGGGCGAACGGAATGGCTATGGCCGTTTGGCCTTCCGACCCAGAGTTGAGCGGCACAGAAGCGAGCACTAGCGTGACAGCTACGCCGAAGGCCGGAAACTCACGCCAAGTCAGCATAAGAAAGTTTCCCTAGAAGCGTCATGCGCGGCGCGGGCCGCGTAGGGTTTAAGAAGTTGGAAGTGAGTTCCGATTTCGCTGCTAGCCGTCTGATGAGCGGTGAAAACTAGGCGCGGTGCGACCATGGAAACAAGCGAACCCCGTGATGAGTGTTAGTTATACTGTCGAGCGCGCGCGTCTGTCAATATTTTAGGTTACTTAACCCAAGTGGCTAGGTTCTGTTGACATTTCGATTAAGCTGTTCACATGAGAACAGTAAAACTAACAAACAAGCAATGGGAAAAGATAGTGCCGTTTCTACGTTCATCCGTACAGGTCTATGTCGGCGAGGAAGCTGAGTGCCGTCGTTTTCTCGAAGCCGCGCTGTGGATCGCACGCTCCGGCGCACAGTGGCGATTGTTGCCGGATGCTTACGGCCACTGGAACACTATCTACAAGCGCTTTGCCAGGTGGAGCGAACGCGGCATCTTCGAGCAACTGCATCAACATTTAATTGATGAACCGGATATGCAACACCTGATTCTCGGCTCGACCATCGTGCGCGCCCATCCGGCTGCTGCCGGAGCGCAAAAAAAAGCGGCGGGCAAGAGACACAAGCATTAGGCCGGAGTCGCGGCGGCTTCTCCACCAAGGTTCACTTGAGCGTTGATGTGCTCAGTTTGCCACTGAGATTTCGCTTGACGGGTGGCGAGCGTCACGATATGACGCAGGCCGCCGCACTCGTCGAGGCTTGCGAGTTCGAGATGCTGATTGCCGATACGAGTTATGACTCAGCGGACTTCATTAAAAGTATCAGCCGCACCGGCGCGACTGCGGGACGTTCCCGCGGATTTTCAACCACTACGTTCGTGGAGAGCGTTCGCTCGGCCTGAGCCAGGCCGTCTACAAAGCGAGCGGACAGGCGGCGGAGATTTTCAAGTTGGGAGATCGGGGGAAACTGAGACCGGGAGCATGGGCTGACATTGTGATTTTCGATCCGGATGCGATCCGCGACGGGGCCGATTACGACCAGCCGTTTGCACCGCCACACGGGATTGATTATGTAATCGTCAACGGGGTGATTGCCGTTGACCACGGCAACTTGAGCGGCAACAGACCAGCCGGCATGGTTGTAAAGAAGCAATAACCTCACGGGATCAGAATGCCAATAGCCTATCTGCTCCTGGCAAAATAGTTTAACGCTTGGCTAAACATTCACTATGATAGCCTGATAATTCCTTCGACAAGACTAACCACCGAGATCAGTCGGCACTCGCCCAGGGAGCACGACGAGGGGAAGTGGATTAATGACTGCACCTCTTAAATCCAAGATCGACCCGAAGGAGTACGAGCGGCTCGTCAGCCGCGCGCTGCCCGCCGTGATCGAGGCCGAGGAAGAGAACGAGCGAATGCTGGCCGCCGTGGAGAGGATGATGCGGAAGGGCGAAGAAACCTTGACGCCGGAGGAGAGCCGCCTGTTCAAGCTGATGGTGTGGCTCGTCGAGGACTTCGAGCGGCGCGCTTACCCCGTCCCCGAAGACGCGCCGCACGAGGTGTTATGCCACCTCGCGGCGGCGCGCGGCCGGTGGCAGTCCGGCCTGCTGCCGATCTTCGGCTCACGCGGATACGCCTCGGACGTGATGAACGAGAAGCGCGGTATCAGCAAGGCCAAGGCAAAGGAACTCGCCGAGTTCTTCAACGTCTCGCCGGAACTGTTCCTATAACCTGCGGGCGGGGCTGATTTCGGTGTCCAATTAGCGCCCATTGAGTGCCCAAAGTTACTGCGAACAGTGCACACAATGCACACAGTGCGAAATGGCGGGATGTAAAAAGCTCAATAAAAGAGCGAAAGCCGCGCACCGCGCGGCTTTCGCTTTATAGAATTGGCTCCGCAGGTAGGACTCGAACCTACAACCCTTCGGTTAACAGCCGAATGCTCTGCCATTGAGCTACTGCGGAATATTGGTATACCCGGTGGGGCGGGGTGCGCCCGCCGCGAGTGGATTTTTATAGCAGAACGTTTGCGGGAGCGTCAAGCGAGGGCATGGGCGGCGGGCGCGGCTTGCGTGCAGGCGCGAAGTGAGGGATTATCTGTCCCCGCAATTCCAATGGAAGACAAGATAGCTCGTTAATCTTGCGCACGCGTGCGCGCCGGTGTGAGAGGGATCTATGGAGAGACGCATCACGGGTTGGTTCAGTCATCGTTTGGGGAGGGAGATGCCGCTCGTGGCCTACGGGCACGCGGGCTACCCTTTGTTGATGTTCCCGACGGCGGGCGCGGATTTTCTGGAGTACGAACGGTTTCATCTGATCGACGCGATCCAGTATCTGATCGAGGCAGGACGCGTGCGCGTCTATTCGATCAACAGCGTCAACCGCTATAGCTTATTGAACGAAGAGGCGTCGCCGGCGTGGAAGGCGGAGTTGTTGTCGCGCTACGACTCGTACATCACGGAAGACGTGCTGCCCTTGATTCGCACCGACACGGGCGACGCGAACGCGCGGCCGCTGGTGACGGGCGCGAGCCTCGGCGCGTTTCTGTCGGCCAATGCTTACTTTCGCCACCCCGATCTCTTGCGCGGCATGATCGCAATGAGCGGCAGCTACGACGTGCGCTCCTACCTCAAGGGCTATCACGACGAGAACGTCTACTTCAACAACCCGATGTCGTACCTGCCGAATTTGAACGACGACTATTACCTGCCGCTCCTCAGGCGCGCCGAAGCGATCTACATCGTGTCGGGGCAGGGAGCTTACGAAGCGCCGGAGCGCAGCCGGCAATTATCGGAGACGCTCTCGGCCAAGGGCATCCCGCACAAGCTGGAACTCTGGGGGCACGACGTT
>DASQNL010000141.1:0-3785 GCA_035644995.1 Pyrinomonadaceae bacterium
GCCGACTTCGCGCCCGGAGGACGCGGAGAAAACTCCCCCGGACGCTTTGTATCAGCGAGGCCGCACAGCTTCGACGGAGACAGCCGAGATGCCGACAAAACGAAAACCCGTGCGCACGCCCGACGCCGTCCCGCCCCCGCCGCAGGAGACGCTGTTCGGCGAGATCACGCCGAAGGACGAACTCAGCCTGCCGCGCGAGGGCGAGACCTATGAAGACATCCGCAACGACATCGGCGAATGTATGCGCTGCCCGCTCTGCTGCGAGGGACGCTCGAAGGTCGTACATAGTGAGGGGAATCCGCGAGCGCGCCTGATGTTCGTCGGCGAAGCTCCCGGCGCGGACGAAGACGCGAGCGGTCGCCCCTTCGTCGGCCGCGCCGGTCAACTCCTGAACAAGATCGTCGAAGCCATCGGGATGAAACGCGAAGACGTTTTTATCGGCAACGTCAACCGCTGCCGCCCGGCCAACAATCGCACGCCGACGACGGCCGAGGCCGCCACCTGCAAGCCGTTTCTGCTGCGCGAAATCGCGCTCCTGCGCCCCGAAGTGATCGTCGTCCTCGGCAATACGGCGATGAAGAATCTGCTCGACACGAAGGAAGGCATCACGAAACTGCGCGGGAACTTCATGGACTACAAAGGCATCAAGGTGATGCCCACGTTCCATCCCGCTTACCTGCTGCGCGACCCCTCGAAGAAACGCGAGACGTGGGAAGACATGAAGAAAGTGCGCGAGTATTTGAACAAGACGAAATCCGAGAAATGAACTTCGCGCCCGATAGAACACTCAATCCTTTGCGCCCTTGCGCCTTTGCGTGAGTATCTTCTTTCTCAAAGAAAAATCTCACGCAAAGGCGCAAAGGCGCAAAGAAGAAGAGGGATTTAAACGGCGTCGAGTTGGTCGGCGTCGGACGGGTTAATTCGATCATGCCTGAGTTATCACTTTTCGACGACGAGCCGCCCGCCTCCGACGAGACGCCCGCAGAGATCAACGCCGAACTCCTGCGGCGCGCGATGCAACTCCCGCCATACAAAGAGCGCATCTTCATTTTCGGCGAAGGCGAGCGGGGCGCGCGCGTCGCGGTCGTCGGCGAGTCGCCGGGCGCGCCCGACATCGCGAGCGGCAAACCGTTCATGGGGCCGGCGGGCGAGATGCTCAATCGGATTCTCGCCGCGATCAACCTCCGCCGCCAGGATTGCTACCTGACGAACACCGTGAAGATGATCTCCACCGGCGACGAGATCACGCCCGACGTGCTCTCCTTTTTCACGCCCTACCTGCACCGCGAACTGGCCGCCGTCCGCCCCGCGGTGGTCATCAGTTTCGGCAACACGCCGACGCGCGCCCTGCTCCGCACCAAGAAACCGATCTCGCAACTGCGCGGCGAATTCCACCCCTATCAGGGCGGCCAACTGATGCCCACTTTCAACCCGGCCTATCTCCTGCGCGACCCCACGAAGAAGCGCGAAGTGTGGGAGGACATGAAAAAAGTGCGCGCCCTGCTCGCCTCCGCCTGACGCAGAGGTCGGCCGGCCAGCCCGTGCGCTTCGACTTGTTCCGTCCGCGCTTCACCTTTTGCGCGCTTCACGTTAATTTAACTCGCCGTGCAAAGTTCGACCGCCATCCTCCACCCGCCCGACGCCGACGCCAAGACCGCGAACGTCTCCGCGCAAGCAGTTTCGCCGCCGCAGTACGCGGAGGTGGCCGTGCCGCTGCGCCTGTCGCAGACGTTTACCTACCGGCTGCCGTCGGCATTGCGCGAGGAAGTGCAGGTGGGCGCGCGCCTGCTCGTGCCGTTCGGGCGCAAGTTGCTGACGGCTTACGTCGTCGCTTTGCATCAGGAGTTGGAGGCGGGCGTCGAGTTGGAGGAGTCGGAGATCAAGGAGGCAGAGGTGTTGTTGGACGCCGTGCCTCTCATCTCGCCCGACGTGTTGGAACTCACGCGCTGGCTCGCCGACTACTATGCCGCGCCCTGGGGCGAAGCGCTCAAGGCCGCGCTCCCCGCCGGTCTCAACTCGACCGTCGAACAAATCCTGACGGCCACCGCCGAGGGGCGCGACGAACTCGCGCGCCTGCCCCCGCGCCGCGCCGCCACGAACAAAGCGCGCGCCCTGCAACTCATCGCCGACGAGGCCGAAACAACTCTCCGCCATCTCGCCACACACTTCGGCCAGACCCGCGCCCAAACGCTCGCGCGCCAACTCGAACAGCACGGCTGGATCAAGATCGCGCACCGCGCGCGCACCGCGCAGGCGCGCGCCAAACGACGCAAGGCCGTGCGCCTCCTGCCGCCCGAAGCCCACGCGGGCGACGGCGCGCGCGCGCTGACGGAAGCGCAGCAGCGCATCGTGAGCGCGCTCATCGAAAACGGCGGCGAGATGCTTTTCGCCGACTTGCTCGATGCCGCTCAAGCGTCGGTGTCGTCCATTCAGACGCTGGAGCGGCACGGGGTGGTGGAGGTCTTCGTCCGCGAAGTGCGGCGCGACCCGCTGGCGCACGCGCGCCTGCCGGAGAACACGGCCTTCACCCTGACGGACGAACAGGCGGCCGCGTTCGGCGAGATCGAAACGGCGCTTCACGCCGAACGCGCCTACGCGGCCTTCCTCCTCCACGGCGTGACGGGCAGCGGCAAGACCGAAATCTACATCCGCGCCATGCGCACCGCGCTCACGCTCGGCCGCTCGGCCATGATGCTCGTGCCCGAAATCGCCCTCACGCCCGTCTTCTCCCGCCGCCTGCGCGTCCACTTCGGCGAAGCGGTCGCCATCTTCCACTCGTCGCTCACGACGGGCGAACGCTACGACGAATGGGGTCGCATCAAGCGCGGCGAGGCGCGCGTCGTCATCGGCACGCGCTCGGCGGTCTTCGCGCCCGTCACCGACCTCGGCATCATCATCGTGGACGAAGAACACGAAGCCTCTTACCGGCAGCAGGAGTCGCCCTATTACAACGGGCGCGACACGGCGGTGATGCGCGCCTTGAAGGAGCGCGCCGTCGTCGTGTTGGGGTCGGCCACGCCCTCGCTCGAATCTTTTCATAACGCGCGCGGCGGCAAGTATCGTTACCTGCGCCTGCCGCATCGCATCGCCAATCGCGCGATGGCCTCGGCCGAGATCGTGGACATGCGCGAAGTCTTCCGGAGCGCGGGCAAGCAGCAGCCGCTCTCGCCGCAACTCTTCGACGCCATCGAAGAGACGCACGCGCGCGGCGAGCAATCGATCATCCTGTTGAATCGTCGCGGCTATTCGAGCTTCGTCCTGTGCCGCTCGTGCGGCGAGCGGATGCAGTGCCCGCAGTGCGACGTGACGCTCACTTATCACCAGCGCGAACGCAGCCTCATCTGTCATTACTGCGATCACAGGCAACGCCCGCCGACCGAGTGCCCCGCGTGCAAAGGCAAGTACATTTACTTCGTCGGCGAGGGCACGGAGCAGATCGAGGAGATCATCAAGGGACGCTTCCCCGCCCTGCGCATCGCGCGTCTCGACCGCGACACCACCGCCCGCCGCCACACCTACGAACAGGCCATCCTCAGCTTCGGCGCGGGCGAACTCGACATGCTCGTCGGCACGCAGATGATCGCCAAAGGCCACGACTTCCCGAACGTCACGCTCGTCGGCGTCGTCTCGGTTGACGCCGGACTCGCGATGCCCGACTTCCGCGCAAGCGAGCGCACGTTTCAGTTGATCACGCAGGTCGCGGGTCGCGCCGGACGCGGCGCGCTCGCCGGTCGCGTGCTGATACAAACTTTTCACCCCGAACACTACGCTTTGCGCCACGCCTG
>DASQNL010000142.1:0-4611 GCA_035644995.1 Pyrinomonadaceae bacterium
GCCTGCGACGCGGGCGACGAGTTTGCGCCGCGCGCCGCGGACGCATCCGCCGACTCCGCGTTTTCAGCTTGCGCCTGCCGCCGTGTCGCCGACGGTTCGTCCGCCGCCGCGGCGGGAAAAGTACCGGGCGCGTTCGAACCGGCGTCGTGTTCGCGTCCCGGCGGAGCGGTTCCGGCATTGCGCGCGATGGCCTCCAAAGCGGCGCGCGACGGGGGCGGCATCGCCGATGCGCGCGCCCCGAACTCCTCGCTCGCTAACAGCAACTCGTCGTCCGGCGGCGGAGTGAAGCCGAACTCGATGGCCTCCTGCTGCGGCGAACGCGGCGCGGTCTGCGCGCTCCGCTTCGCTGCTTCGTTCGCCCGCTCGCCGTCCGGCACCCCGAATTCCGGCGGCGCGCCAGCCGCCGCCGCCTCGTCAACGCTCACGTTGCTCCCCGCCGCGCCCCAACCGGAAACCATCCGGCCGAGCGCATCGGGTGCAAGCGCGTCGCGCGGGTTGGCTTCCGGCGCGGAGGCCGCCCGCCCGCCCGCCTCATCCGTGAGACGAACGTAGCCGCCCGCCGCGAGCGCGGCGCGCACCGCTTCGCGCACCGCTTCGGCGACGACGGCGGCGCGGCGAAAGCGCACTTCGGTCTTCGCCGGGTGAACGTTCACGTCAACCTCTTCGAGCGGCACTTCGAGAAACAGCAACGCCGCCGGGTAGACGCCCTGCGGCAGCACCGTGCGATAACCTTCGCCGAGCGCGCGGCTGACGAGGCGGTCGCGCACGTAGCGGCCGTTGACGAACAGGTATTGCGCGTCGCGCGTCGTGCGCCGTTCGCGCGGCGCGGAGACATAGCCGGAGACGCGCGCCACGGCCGCCTGCCCGCCGCCGACTTCCAGCAGGCTGTCGAGAAATTCCGCGCCGAAGATTTGATAAGCGCGTTCGCGCAAATTCGCGGCGGGCGCGACCTGCAGCGATTCGCGCCCGTTGTTCGTCAGGACGAACGCGATCTCCGGATGCGCGAGCGCGTAGTGTGTGACGAGGCTCGTCAGGTGAAAGCTCTCGGTCGCCTCGGAGCGCAGAAACTTGCGCCGCGCCGGGATGTTGAAGAAGAGGTCGCGCACGGTGATGGTCGTTCCGCGCGGGCGGGCGGCGGGCTTCACGTCGCGCATCCGGCCGCCTTCGATCAGGACGCGCGTGCCTTCCGCCTCGCCCTCCATCTGGGTGACGAGTTCGACGCGCGCGACCGAGGCGATGGAGGCCAACGCCTCGCCGCGAAAGCCGAGCGTGCCGATGTTGTGCAGATCGTCGGCCGTGCTGATCTTCGACGTGGCATGACGCTCGAAGGCGAGCAGGGCGTCGTCCTCGGTCATCCCCTCGCCGTCGTCCGCGACGCGCAGGAGCCTGCGCCCGCCCGCCTCCACGTCAAGCTCGATGCGGCGCGCGCCCGCGTCGATGGAGTTTTCGACCAACTCCTTCGCCACCGACGCCGGCCGCTCCACCACCTCCCCGGCCGCGATCTGGTTCGCCAGATGATCTGATAAGACACGAATCTTTGACATGGGTAACTGTTGTTTGTCAGTTGTCCGTGGTCAGTTGTCAGTTGCATGTGGTTATCACACGCGAGTTGCTAAAGATTGTCTTGAACAACTGACAACTGACTACGGACAACTGACGTTTTTATAAGTAAACAATCTGGTGTTCGACCGAGCCGAGATCGATGGCGTCGTAAATCCAGTCGAGGCAGTAGCGGCCGTGGCGCGCGAGGAGGGAGGTGATGTTGAGATGTCGCTCCTGCAAAGTTTTTTCGGGGTAGAGCGCGACGTAGGCGCGTTCGAGTTGGCGGTGGGCGGCGCGGTCGCGCGCCATCTGCGCGCGGTGGAAGCGCGTGCGCAAGCCCGCCAGTTGATGCTCTATTTTCTGCGTGCCGTGCGTGAGCGCGTCGGCGAGCGTCGGGTCGAAGCGGCGCAGGTTCGCGCCGAGTTCGGCGAGCGCGTCGTTGACGGACGCTTCGGCGCGGTCGAAGGCATGTGCCTGTTCCGCGCCGAGATGTTCTTCGACGACGCGCGCGATGACGGCGTCGAGTCCGGGGAAGAAATCCGCGAGTTGCAGTTGGTAGCGTTCGAGCGTGCGGCCGGTGCGGCGTTCGACGAGCGTGAGACTGGCGCGATGCAGGATGGGCGTCGCCGGTCGGGCGAGCAGGCGGTAGACTTCGGCCGTCTGCGCGAAGTAAGCGATCTCGGCCGCGCCGCCGAAGTAAGCGATTGAAGGCAGGAGATAATCCTGCACCACGGCGCGCAGCGTGACGTTCGGGCTGAAGCGTTCGGGATGGCTCGCGGCGAGGTCGCCTAGTTCTTCCGCCGTATAGCTCTCGTCGTCCTTCGCGCCTTTGGCCTGATAGCGGCCGTCGCTGCTCCGGCGCGTGATGGCGCGGCGCGCGCCGTCCAGATGGATGAAGAGGGGGAAGGCATCGGGCGAGGCGTGAACCTGCGCGTGGTAGCCGTCGGCTTCGAGGGCGCGGCTGCGCGCTTCGACGGCCGCCGCGATGTCGGGCGCGTGGCGCGCGGCCTCGGCGTAGAGCGGCGCGGCGAGGCGCTTGAGGCGCGCGTCGAGCGGGTCGAGGAGGATGAGTCCGTGGCGGCTGACGAGCGCGGTCAGGAAGCGCGCGAAGGCTTCGCCGTAAGTGCGACCGGGGCGATAGGCATCGCGGAGCAGCGTTTCGAGGTCGGGGAGAAACTCGGTGGTCGGCGAGAGGTCGAGCAGGCGTTGGACGGCATCGGCCGCGGTCTGGTCGAGCGTGACGCCGCCGACGGGCGCGCCCTCGCGGTGAAGCGCGTCGGGCACGTCGGTCGAGGCGAGGCGGCCGTCGCAGGCCGTGAACTCCGCCGCCTGCACTTCCTCCCAGTCGTGATCCTCGGTCGCCATCCAGAAGACGGGCACGGCCTCCGTGCCGCGCTGCGTCAGGCAGCCCGCGAGTTTGACGGCGGAGAGAGCTTTGTAGATGGTGTAGAGCGGGCCGGTGAAGAGTCCGACTTGCTGGCCGGAGACGACGGCGACCGATGCGGGCGAACGCAGGCGCGCGATGTTGCGCCGTGTCTCCGCGCCCGCGCCCCAGCGCGTGTTCATCTCTTCGAGGGCGTCGCAGAGCGCGGCGCGATCAGTCTTGTGCGCGGCGAGCACTTCGGGGGCGCGCGCGGCGAGTTCGTGATGAAAGCGGACGGCGTTCGGGTAGTAACGACGGAGCGCGGGCGCGTCGGCGAGGTATTCGAGAAAGAGGCGCGACTGCTGCGGGATGCGCGCGAAGGGCAGAGTTTCGATACGCAAACCGGCCTCTTGCGGCGTGCTGAAACAGGCGGGTTCGGTCGTCGTAGGGGAAATTTCGGTGCTCACTTAACTGCTCCTTCGGCCAACTTCGTCTCGTGCTCCGTCTCAACATACGGAGAACACTCTTCCAACGTTCGCGCGATCTCGCGGCGCGCCGCCTCGTCGGGCATCGAGAGCGGGGCGCGCACCTCGCCGCCCGCGTAGCCGCACAGGTCGAGCGCGTATTTCAAACCGCCGATGCCGAAGCGCGTGGTGACGGCGCGGGCGAGCGGCGTAAACCTGCGTTGCCGCTCGCGCGCCCCGGCGTGCTCGCCCCGCTCGACTAACCGCGCGATCTCGACGGCGACTTCGGGCGCGACGCATCCGGCGGCCAGTATCGCCCCTGACGCGCCCGCGGACAAAGCCGCGTAGAGCAAGGAAGCGTGGCCGGTCAAGACGGCAAACTCGTCGGAAGCGAGCCTGAGCATCTCAAGGAAGTTGACCATGTCGCCCGAACTGTCTTTGATGCCCACGATATTTTCGTGCCGGCAGAGGCGCGCGAGCGCGTCGAGCGACAAGGCCAGCCCGGTGTTTTGCGGGATGTTGTAGAGCACGACGGGGACGGGCGAAGCGTCTGCGACCGATTCGTAATAATCCGTGAGCGCGGCGGGCGTCATGGCGGCGCGGTAAAAATGGGGCGTGATGACGAGCACGGCGTCCGCGCCCGCATCGGCCGCGCGCCGCGCCTCCGCGATGCTCCCGCGCGTGCCGTGTTGGCCTACGCCGACGACGAAGGCGAGATGCCCCGGCACGCTCGCGCGCGCCGCGTTGACCACTTCGAGCGTTTCGCGTTCGTCCAGATGAACGCGCTCGCCCGTCGAGCCGAGGATGACGTAGCCGCCGATGCCCGTCCGGTTCCAGCGCGCGATGTTGTCGGAGAGGGCGCGGGCGTCCACGCCCTCTCCGCCGGGCGCGAAGGGCGTCGTGCAGGGCAGCAGGATGCCGCGCAGTTTATCGGCCGTAAACTTACCGGCGCGGGCGTCTCCCTGATGAATGGTGTCGTGCGGTTTCAAACGAAGGCATTATAACGAGCGATTCGAAGGGCGTGCAACGCCGGGTCAGGCCGAAGGCGCGAAACACCGTCGCGGCCGCCGCGCGCCTTGCGTAGACTTCGACTGCTCGCGCCGCCGCCTTGCCGGCGCGACTCTAAGCTCGACTTTATCCATTTTGATCTTTGAAAATAAAACGGAAGGCCGTGTAAGCTGATTGACCAACTCCGCCAAGAGAGGTCTTTCGATGCTGACACTGCCTTCCGAACTGACGAGC
>DASQNL010000143.1:0-2063 GCA_035644995.1 Pyrinomonadaceae bacterium
CGTTTTAAGACTCCCTCGCATGTCGCACGCTCCCGAATCGACGGATCACATTTTGACCGAGCGCACGCTCGGCGCGCACAGGCTCGCGCAGTACGTCTCGCGCAATCGCTGCGCGCGCTACCTGCGGCTCGCGCTCTTTCCTTCGGAAGCGAAGACGCTCGCGGCGCGTTATCGCGTGAGTTTTGAAAATCTCTCGCCGTTGCTGTCCGAATCGGGGCAGGCGTTTGAGCGCGAGCAAGTGGAAGAGTTGGGCGCGCGTGCCGACGTGCGTAATTTGCAGAACACTTCGGCGGCAGCTTTCGTCACCGCCTTGAAGTCGCAGGCGGCGGGCACACGCAGTTTCTACTATCAGGCGCGGCTCGAAGGGCGCATCGGCGGTTGCGAGTGCGAGGGCTATCCCGACCTCATAGAGATCGAGCGGCACACCAATAACGACGACGGCGACACGGTTGACGTGACGGTCATCGACATCAAAGCGAGCCGCCGCGAGACGGTCGGCTTTCGCTTGCAGGTCGCTTTCTACGCGCGACTTCTGCAAGACGCTCTGCGTCAGGCCGGACTCAAACCCGCCACGTTCAAAGGCGCGATTGCCGCGCGCGGTTCGGCGCTGGCGCTCGACACAATCGAGAAGTTCGACCTCTCGCTCTATCTCGATGAGATCGAACAACTCGTCGCCGCTACGGATTCGGATGTTGCGCGCGCGTCGGCGGCGAGTTTCGCGGACGCCGTCTATCATCTCGGCGCGCACTGCGACGGATGCCCCTACAACGCGCTCTGCTTCATAGACACCGCCGAACGCGAAGACCTCTCGCTCGTCCCTTCGCTCACGGCGACGGAGAAGGGCGCGCTCCGAAGCGTCGGCGTGAAGACGGCGCGCGAACTCGTCGCGTTGATGGATTACGACAAGGGCGCGATGTCGCCCGCGACGGGCAGAGAGAGCGACCTGGAGAGGGTCGGGGCGCGCTGGCCGCTCGGCAGCCGCCTGCCCGTGCTCGCGCAACGCGCTCGCGCCGCGCTCAGAAACTTCGACCGGAGCGTCGAAGCCAGGCCATACCTGCTCGGCGCGGATTGGGGGTCGCTGCCGGATGAGTCTCAGTATCCGAACCTCGTCAAAGTTTACGTAGATGCACAGCGCGATCACCTTGAGGATAAAGTTTACCTGTTGGCGGCGGTCGTCGCGGGGCCTGCGGGTTCGTTTGAGATCGTAGAGAACACGCGGACTAAGCCCGATGCCGAAGCGGAGCGCGCGCTGCTCGTCGCATGGGTCGCGCGCCTGCTTCCGGCGATTGCGCGTGTGGCCGATTCGAATGCCGCGCCCGTCCATGTCTACCTCTACGACCGGCGCGGGCAACGCTCCCTGCTCGACGCGCTCGCGCGCCACTTCGAGGCGCTGTGCGCGATTCCCGCCTTCTACGACCTGCTGACTTCGACGCCCGCGCTGACGCAGGGCATGATCTCTTTCCTCGCCGAAGAAGTCGGCGAGCGCCTGAATCTGGGCGCGGTCTGCCAGAATCTTTACGAAGTCGCGCGCGAGATGAAATTCAAATGGCGCGACGACGAGCGCGAGTTTCTCAAGACCTTTCGCGCGCGCGTCTTCGACAACCGGCGCGCATTCACGCGCGACGCGGCGACGAGTCGTTTCGTCAACGCGCCGGAAGAGAAAACGGGCAACGCCGTGTGGGTCGAGTCTGCCGCGCGCTTCGGGACGGAGATTCCTCTCGAATACGCATACGCGGCGTGGGGGCTGCTCAAAGAGACGCCGGAGATGCAGGCGCAGGAGCGCACGCAGATTCGCGGCTTCCTCGGCGTCACGGTTGAAGACGTGCGCGCGCTCGCCGTCGAACGCTGCCGCGCGTTGCGCTTCATCGAAGCGAGTTTCAAATACAAAAACCGTCAGGTCGAGAAACAACCGCTCTCGCTCGAACGTCTCGACCGGACGGAACTCGACACGAACGCCGTCGCGCTCAGTCGCGCGCTCGAAGATTTTCTCTACCTCGAACACCACGCGAAGATGCAGGAGTTGCTCCTGCACCTCTCGCTCCCGCCCGAAGGGCGCGCGGCAA
>DASQNL010000144.1:0-9450 GCA_035644995.1 Pyrinomonadaceae bacterium
CATCAGAGCCGCAAACGCCGAAAAGATTTTTCTCTTATTAAACATATCGTGTCCCCTCTGTGCTCGAATTCTCCGCGAAAATCCGGCACAAACCTGTCAAACTACACCCATGGCTCGCAAGAAAGCGCGCCGGCTGAAAACCGCTCGCCGGGCGCGCCGGTATTTAACTTTCCCGCCAATCTCTCGCGGATCATTTTGGCGAAATTAAGATGCGCGTGGACGCGCGCGGGATGGCCTGAAGGAAAGGGATGAGGGCGGAGGAATGAGGGATGAATGAAAGCGTTCAAGCAAGTGAGTGCTTTCATTCATCCCTCATTCCTCCGCCCTCATCCCTCCGCCCTTTCCCTCCGCCCTCATCCCTATTTGCTGTGTATCCGGCAGACGCCCGCGGCATCGCAGGGCGGAGGAATGCCGAAGAGTTGGTAGCGGCGTTTGGCGAGTTGGCGGTAGAAGACGGGGCCGAGCACGGTGAAAGGCCGGCGTGAGAAAAGCCATGCGAGCCAGCGAAAGCGCGGCAGCAGGCGCAAGACTTCGATCCAGGCGAAGAAGCCCTTCGACCACGCGCCGTCTCCCTTGCGGCGCGTGTACATCTCTTCGGCCAACTGCGCGTGAGTGTGCGGCGCGGCGCGCTTGAGGGCTTCGGGAGAATTCAAGTCGAGCCATTCGAGTCGGCGCGCGCGGTCGAAGGGTTCGACGCGCGCGCGCATCCACTGGCAGAGCGGGCACTGCCCGTCCGTGTAGACTTCCAACTGCGCCGCCGCCGTCTCGTTCAATCGTTGTCCTCCGTGATCGAGCGCGGCTGGCGGGCGGCGAAATACTGACCCTCCGTCAAACGCCGCTGCAATTTGCGTTGGTTGACGAGCAGCATCCCGATGATGAAGAGTTGCAACACCTCCACGCCCGCCCACAACATGACCAGAAATCTCATTCGCTTCCTTCACCTCGCGCTCGGAATCTGGAGGCTCGCGTTCGGCGTACCGTACATGATCGTCAGCGCGCCCTGATGGTTCTTGATGCCGTCGGCGCGCGCGCGTTCGATCTCAAGTTGGAGTTCGAGCCGCTTGATGTCGAGCAAGGCGGGGTTGGCATAAGTTTGCGCCTCGATCTGCTTGGTCTGGGCGGAGATTTTAGCGGCTTCGAGTTTGGCCTCCTCGGCCTGCTTCTGCTTCTCGTTGGCGACCACTTCGGAGGCGGCCGCTTCGATGCGGTCGTCGAGAAAATCGGGATTGCCGATCTGCACGCTCTCGACGACGAGCAGCAGTTGAGTGGAGAGTTGGGGCGTCAGCGAGTCTATGATGCGCTTCTGAATCTGTTCCTGATTGGCGTAAATATCGTAGGCGTTAAATTCCGAGAAGGCGTTGCGCGCCTCGGTCTGCAACAAGCCTTTGAGAATCTCGCCGCGCCGCCGGTGGCGCTCCTCCGTGTTGAAACTGTACTTGCGCACATACTCCACGATCCGGTCGGTGGCCGGGTTCGTATAGGCGGTCACGTCAATGCTGACGTTCAAGGCCGCGTTGTCTTTACTGGTGACGCGCACGGGCGCGCTCTCCGTAAACGATCTGATGTTGACTTCATGACTCTCGCGGCCGGGCGCGAGCGTCGTAAACCAGCCGTCCGCAGGCGTGTAGACGCGCTCGATGCGGCCGAAGTAGGTGACGACTTTGACCGTCCCCTCTTGTGCATAGTCGATGTTGGCAAACGCCGTCGCCATTCCGCCCAACACCACGATAATCAGTAGCACAATCCCCATGATGAGGTATTTGCTGCTCGTCATTGAATCTCCTTTGTCGATGTCCACTATTTCCGGCCAGATGTTCTTGTTCTTTTTCATCTCAATTCTTAATACGAATTTGACGGCGGAAAGTTGTTACTACCGTGTTGCGCTCATCGCCGGCGCGGGTGTTTGAAAGATGAGCGACAGAAGTTGCTCTAAATATTATCCGGGAATCCGGGGGCGTCCGCAGCGCGTCTCCCGACGGCGGGGTAAGTTGAGTTGGATGTATCAGGTAGCCGGATAGCTTTAAGTTCGACTTAATGCCGCATCAAACTCGAACCCGGTAGTTCGCATTGCGACGCCGGGCAGCAGGATCGTTCATCTCGCGCCGCCTTCCTGCCCGTTGCGCCTCGTGAGGTAACGCTCTACTACGTTCACCAGAGCGTTCAGCCTTTCATCGGTTGCCTTGATCTCTTGATCGTGAATCTCCGCAATGGCGAGGAGCGCGTTCACGCTGTCAGCCGTCCGATCAACTTTGTCGGATAGCCGACTGACCTTCTCCGTCAACTGACCCATGGAGACGGTGAGCTGCGCCTGTTGTTGTAGGATGAAGTCCATTTGTCGCTGTCTCTCTTGATCGGTCATGAATGTCAACCTCCTTTGCGAAAATTCACCTCAGTAAAAGTATATGCTATCCGTGTACGCTTTGGGGAGCCTCAGCATCAGGCGGGAGGGTATTTTAGATAAGGAATTTTTTCTCGCCTTACCTTTATTTTTTTTACCTTTCCCCTTTATCCGCGCCGCTCTCGCCCTACCGCGCCCGCTTGCTTTCCCCTCCACGCTCGGATAAATTTCCCCCACACCCGGAGCGCGACGCCGCCACTCTTTTACGCTAGTCTATCAGCCCAACAGCGGCTCGCTTTTCCTCGGCGCAATTCTATCCCTCTGAAAGGATGCTTTTCTTCCGCCTATGAAAGTTTATCCGACCAACCAGATTCGCAACCTCGCCGTGATCGGCCATGGCGACGCGGGCAAGACGCAACTGATCAGTTCCCTGCTCTACGTGACGGGCGCAACGCCGCGCTGGGGCAAAGTCGCAGAGGGCACCACCGTCACCGACTACGAGGAAGACTCAATCGCGCGCCAGATCACCTTGAACACCGCGCTCGCGCACCTCGAATTCCGCGAACACAAGATCAACTTCATAGACACGCCCGGCTATGCCGCCTTCGTCGCGCACGCGCGCCCGGCCTTGCGCGTCGCCGATTGCGCGCTCGTCGTGGTTGACGGCGTGAACGGCGTCGAGGTGCAGACGGAGAAGACCTGGGGCTACGCCAACGAGTTTATCGTGCCGCGCATCATGGTCATCAACAAGCTCGACAAGGAACGCGCGGATTTCGGCGCGGCCTTGGACAGCGCGCGCCACACCTTCAGCCGCGCCATCGTCCCCTTCACGCTCCCCATCGGCAAGGAGGCGGGCTTCAAAGGCGTCGTGGACATCGTCCACATGAAGGCTTACGAGTTCGACGAGCAGGGCAAGGCCAAAGAGCGCGAGATACCCGAAGCCGGGCGCGACGTGGCGGAACGCGAACGCGAACGCCTCATCGAAGTCATCGCCGAATCGGACGACGCCCTGATGGAGAAGTATTTCGAGAACGGCACGCTCGAAGAAGCCGACATCATCCCGAACATCTCGAAGGCCATCGCCGCCAGCAAGCTGTGCCCGGTCTTCGCCTGTTCGAGTCTCACGCTCGTCGGCCTGCAAAGCCTGCTCGAAGGCATCATCGACTACGCGCCCGCGCCCGACACGCACGAGGCCGAACACGGCCACGCCGGCGCGGATGCGGGCGCGGAGACGGTCGCGCGCAAGTACAACGAGAGCGAACCCTTCTCGGCCTACGTCTTCCGCACGGTCGCAGACCCCTTCGCCGGCCGCATCACGGTGCTGAAAGTCATCAGCGGCCACATCAAACACGACGCGACCGTGCAGAACACGACGCGCGGCGTGACCGAACGCCTCGGCGCGCTCCACTCGATGCAGGGCAAGCAACTCGACAAGGTGGAAGAGGCGGGCGCGGGCGACATCATCGCCTGCGTCAAACTCCGTGAGACGCAGACGGGCGACACGCTGGCCGACCGCGCCGCGCCCGTCGTCTACGACGCGCTTGCCTACCCGGAGGCCGCCATCGCCTTCGCCATCGAACCGAAATCGCGTCAGGACGAAGAGAAGATCAGCGTCGCGCTGCACAAGATTCTGGAAGAAGACCCGTCGCTCCACTTCACGCGCGACGCGCAGACGAAAGAGTTCATCCTCTCCGGTTCGGGACAACTGCACGTCGAGACCGTGGTGCAGAAGTTGAAGGATCGTTATCACGTGGAGGTGGCGCTGCACCCGCCGAAAGTTCCTTACAAGGAGACGATCACACAGCGCGCGGAGGTGCAGGGCAGACACAAGAAGCAGACGGGCGGGCGCGGCCAGTTCGGCGACTGCAAAGTCGTCTTCGAGCCTTTGGAGCGCGGCGCGGGCTTCGAGTTCGTGGACAAGATTTTCGGCGGGAGCGTGCCGCAGCAGTTTCGTCCCGCCATCGAGAAGGGCATCGTCGAGGCGGCGGCGGGCGGCGCGATTGCGGGCTACCCGCTCGTGGACTTCAAAGTCACGCTCATCGACGGTTCATATCACAACGTAGACTCGGACGAGCACAGTTTCCGCGCGGCGGGGCGCAAGGCGTTTCGCGCGGCCATCGAGAAGGTGAAACCCTCGCTGCTCGAACCGATCATGGACGTGGAAGTCGTCGCGCCGGTGGAGGCCAGCGGCGACATCATGGGCGATCTCAACTCGCGGCGCGGGCGCGTGCAGGGGATGGAGATGCGCGGCAAGAATCAGGTGATCAAGGCGCAAGTGCCGATGGCCGAGATGCTCGACTACCAATCCAAACTCAACTCCATCACCGCCGCGCGCGGCTCCTATCACATGGAGTTTTCGCATTACGACCCCGTCCCCGGCCAGATCGCGCACAAGGTCGTCGAACAGTCGCGCGCCGAAGGCAGGATCAGGGGCGAAGAGGAAGACTGAGTTTATGTCGCTGCCGATCAGCAAATATCACTTTAGCGCGGCGGAGTTTGAGCGCATGGGCGAGGCGGGCGTCTTCAAGAGAGACGCCCGCCTTGAGCTGATCGAGGGAGAGATTATTGAAACGTCGCCGATTGGCAGCCCTCATGCCGCTTGCGTCAACTTTCTCAGTAGATTTTTGAATCGAACCGTCGGCGACATCGCCCTCGTCAGCACCCAAAACCCGATCCGGCTCGACGACTTCTCCGAGCCTGAGCCTGACATCGCCTTGCTCCGCTTGCGCGATGATTTTTACCGGGACGCGCACCCGACCCCCGCGGATGTGCTGCTCATCATCGAAGTCGCGGACACGACGCTCGGCTACGACCGGCAGGTTAAAATGCCGCTCTACGCGAGGGCGGGCGTCGCGGAGGCGTGGATCGTCAATCTGACGGAAGCGCGGATCGAGATATATTCGGGATTGGCCGAAGGCGCGTATCAAACAATCGTCAACGTTCCGCGCGGCGAGGAAGCGCGCGCCCACACCGTCGCCGGGTTATCCGTCGGCGTGGCGGAGGTATTGGGAGAGGCGAGTGAGTGAGAGAGACTATCGGAGGCGGGCATCAGGTCAAACCGCCGGGGCGTCGGGTAGCCTTCGCAAGCGCGTCGCCAGGCTCCCCGCGTCACGCCTCGTCGCTTGCCGACGAACCTAGGAGGCCAGAGAGCAGTGTCCACACCCGATCCCGGCGCAAACGCCTGCCGTCGCAAGTTTCTCAAGTATTTTCCGCAGGGTTTCTCCGACGCGACCTACTTGAGTTGGGAACGCGACTATAAGTGGGAGTCGCACGAGCGTTGGGAGGAGTCGCTGGGGCAGAGGGAGTTTCGCCGTCTCTTGCGGGCGGGCGAGTTTGCGGAGGTCGCGGGGCGCGCCGTGCGCGTCGAGCAGCGCAGCCGCCACAGCATGATCTTCTCGTTCGAGAAGATGGCCTTGCGCGATGCGATCAAATCGGAAGCGGGCGCGCGTCTCTTCGCGGAGGGTCTCTACGAATTTCTTCACGGCACGGGGGGCGCGGCGCGCCGGTTCGAGCGTTGGGTCGAGACGGTGGACGCGCTGCCGCGCAAACAGACGCGCGTGCTGACGTGGCCGCTCGTCACCGTCTTCGGCTTCATCGCGCAGCCCGACCGGCACATCTTCCTCAAACCGAACGTCACGCGCATCGCCGCCCGCGCCTACGGCTTCGACTTCCAATACAAGTCGCGCCCGTCATGGGACGTTTACTCGAACTTCCTCGCCTTCGCCGACACCATCCGGCGCGACCAGAGCGACTTGCAGCCCCGCGACATGATCGACCTCCAATCCTTCATGTGGGTGCAAGGCTCGGACGAATACCCCGACGAGTGAACGCCGCTCGACTCACGCATCGCCGATCTCTTTTTCCGCGCACCAGCTCAACCGTCCGACGCGACGCCCCGTTAATTATGACTCCACTCGAAACTTACCTGACAGAACTACGCGCCTCTCAGCACGCCGCCGTCAGAGAGACTTCGTACTACGGCGCGCTCGCCAATCTTTTCAACGAGGTCGGCCAGACGCTCAAGCCGAAGGTGCGTTACGTCATCACGCCGAAGGGACAGGGCGCGGGGCTGCCGGACGGCGGGCTGTACACGGCGCAACAGTTGCGGCGCGGCGGCGCGGCCGGGGCGGGGGCGGCCATCGAGACGACGCCGCCGGAGCGCGGCTGCGTGGAAGCGAAAGGCTTGAGCGAGGAAGTGGAAAAGATCGCGGCGCGCGAACAGGTGGAGAAATATCTCAAACGTTACGGGCAGACGCTCGTCACCAACTACCGCGACTTCCTGCTGGTCGGGCGCGACGAGGGCGGGCGGTCGCTGCTGCTGGAAAGGTACACGCTCGCGGCGAGCGAGGCGGAGTTTTGGGCGGCGGCGGCCGACCCGAAGGCGTTCGCGCGGGAGCACGGCGAGCGGTTCGAGGAATATTTGAAGCGCGTGATGCTGCACGCCGCGCCGCTGGCCGCGCCGGAAGACGTGGCGCGTTTTCTCGCCTCTTACGCGCGCGATGCGCGGGCGCGGATGGAGAAGTCGGAGTTGCCCGCGCTGGCTTCGGTGCGCGGCGCGCTGGAAGAGGCTCTGGGGCTGCGGTTCGTCGGCGCGGACGGCGAACACTTCTTCCGCTCGACGCTCGTGCAGACGCTCTTTTACGGCGTCTTCTCCGCGTGGGTGTTGTGGACGCAGCAGCAGGAGGCGGGGCGGGGGGCGGGCGGCGGGCGGAAATTCAACTGGAAAGACGCGGCCTGGACGCTGCGCGTGCCGATGATCAGCGCGCTGTTCGAGCAACTCCTGATGCCGTCGCGGCTGCAACCGCTCGGCCTCGTCGAAGTGCTCGACTGGGCGGGGATGACTTTGAACCGCATCGCAGACCCCGCCGCCTTCATCCGCAAGTTTACGGAAGGGCACGCCGTACAGTATTTCTACGAGCCGTTTTTGCAGGAGTTCGACCCCGAACTGCGTAAGCAACTCGGCGTCTGGTACACGCCCTCGGAGATCGTGAAATACATGGTGGCGCGCGTGGACACGGTGTTGCGCGAGGAGTTGAACGTGGCGGACGGGCTGGCGAACGAACAGGTGTACGTGCTCGACCCGTGTTGCGGGACGGGCGCGTATCTGGTGGAAGTGTTGCGCCGCATCGAGGCGACGTTGCGCGAGCGGGGCGAGGACGCGACCTCCGGCGAGCAACTGAAACAGGCGGCGATGAATCGCGTCTTCGGGTTCGAGATACTGCCCGCGCCGTTCGTCGTCGCGCACCTGCAACTCGGTCTGCTGTTGCAGAGTTTGGACGCGCCGCTCGCCGACACGGGCGCGGAGCGCGTGGGCGTCTTTCTGACGAACGCGCTGACGGGGTGGGAGCCTGCGCGCGAGCCGAAGACGCACCTGCTGTTCCCCGAACTGGAAGAGGAACGCGACCGCGCCGAAGAGGTCAAGCGCGAGCGCAAGATTCTCGTCGTCATCGGTAACCCGCCTTACAACGGTTACGCAGGCGTTGCCATTGGTGAAGAGAGAACTTTAACGGATGCTTACCGCACGACGATAAAAGTCGCGCCGCCGGAAGGGAGCGGATTAAACAATCTGTTTGTGCGTTTCTTCCGTGTGGCGGAGCGTCGCATCGTCGAACTGACGGGCGCAGGCGTGGTGTGCTTCATCTCTCCGTATTCATGGCTTAAGAAGTCATCTTTTCCGGGCATGCGTGAGAGATATTTAGAAGTGTTCGATCAGATTTGGATAGATTCTCTGAATGGTGATAGGCATGAAACGGGTAAGCTGACGCCTGACGGGAAACCCGACCCTAGCGTTTTCTCAACAGAATACAACCGTGAAGGCATTCAGGTCGGAACAGCAATTTCGACGTTTGTTCGTAAAGAGCAACATGAGGCAGCGGAAGTTGTGCATTTTCGTGAATGGTGGGGAGTAAACAAACGAGCCGAACTGCTTGCGAGCCAAAGTAACAGCGACGTTAAGAGCTACGAGTCATTAACGCCGCCGCTCACGCTCGGCTTGCCGTTTATGCCTATGCGTTCGCACGGCGAATATCAGGAATGGCCTTTGTTACCTGACTTGTTTCCTGTTTCATTCCCCGGTGTGAAGACAAGTCGTGATGATGTCGTTGTGGACATAGATCGGGCGCGCTTGGTTAAACGTATGGAGAAATACTTTGACCAAAATATCAGCCATGAAGAGATGCGGCGCATCGCACCCGGCGCAATGGAAAACAGTTCAGGATTCAAAGCAGAAGAGATTAGGGACTTTTTACGTAGACGAGGATTCCTGACGCAAAACATTGTCCGTTTTCTTTATCGTCCTATGGACGCACGTTGGTTGTACTGGGAACCAGAAACTAAGCTCTTAGACAGAAATCGTTCAGAGTATTTTCCTCAAATCTTTAAAGGAAATATATTTCTGTTCACAACTGGCATGACCCGCAAGCACGATTTTGAGCCAGCCCTATGTACGAGGCTGTTGAACGATCTGAACTGTATGGACAGTGGGGCAAGGGGCTTTCCTCTCTACCTTGCACCTGCCAATAAAACGCTTTTCGACATTGAGACTGCTGAAAAACAGATAAACATTACTGATAGAGCAAGCGAGTTTTTGACGACGCTATCGGGTAGCGAGGAAGACCTGTTTTATCATTGTCTGTGCATCTTGCATTCTCCTGTATATCGTCTTGAACACGCTGCGGCATTACGTCAAAGCTGGCCGCGCGTGCCGCTGCCTGCGAGCGCGGAGGCGTTGCGCGCTTCGGCCGCGCTCGGTCGTCAGGTGGCGGCCATCCTCGCTTACGATGCGGCCGACCCGGACGCCGCGCAGGCGTCGCAGTTGCGCGGCATCACGCACACGCCGCTGCGCGCCGAGATGCGGTCTATCGGCGTCGTCTCGCGCGTGGGCGGCGGGCAGTTGCGTCTCAACGAGGGCGAACTCGCGCTCAACGTCAACTGGGGATTCGCCGGGCAGAACGGCGTCATGCCGGGGCGGGGCAAAACCGTCGAGCGCGACTACACGCCCGCCGAACGCGCCGCCGTCGAGGCGGGCGCACAGGCTCTCGGACTCGACGCCGGGGAAGCCTTCGCGCGGCTCGGCGCACGCACGCTCGACGTTTACCTGAACGACGCGGCTT
>DASQNL010000145.1:0-1932 GCA_035644995.1 Pyrinomonadaceae bacterium
CGGCGACGAACTCCGCGCCCGCCGTCTCCTGCACGCAATGCGGCGGCCAGAGCGTGGCGAAACTCGAATGCCCCGCGGGATGCCAGTCCTTCGTCGCCACGACGAGCGCGAAACGCCGTTGCAGTTCGTTGACCACGGGCACGATCTCGTCGCCCTCTTTCACGGCGAGCGAACCGCCCGGACAAAAATCGTTTTGGATGTCGACGAGAATGAGCGCGTGGTTGTTATTCACGATTGATTATCCCTCGTGCGCGTCCGCGTCCGCCGCGCCGTTCAAGAGGCGCACCTGCTGGCCGACGGCGAGCCTGCCCGTGCGTATGACGCGAGCGTAGAGGCGCGATGCGCCCGCGTGCTGTTTCTGCGCGATGCGCTTAAACTTCCCGTCGCCGAACGAGCCTTTGATGTTCCGGCACGGGTTGGCGTAGGAAGTGATTTCGATGACGACTTCGTCGCCGAGCGAGAGACGACGGCCGGGCGCGAGTTCCGCCCAATCAAGCCCCGCGACCGTGACGTTCTCGCCCGTTGACCCCGGATAGATGGGATGCCCTTCGGCCTGCAAAGCCTGAATCACTTCGAGCGAGTAGAGGCAGAGGGCGCGCTGCGGGCCTCCGTGAAAGATCGGGTATCGCTGGCGGTCGCCGGAGAGTCCGGTCGGCGTCAGTTGCGCTTCGGCGACGGGAAGTTTCGGCACGCCGCCGCCCGAACAATTCAGTTGGTGGATATAGCCGTGGCCGCCGGTCATACGATTTCAACTCACGTCATCTTTTAACTGTTCGGGCGTCTCGTCGTCGCCGATCAAATGGTTCGACTTGTCGCGCGGCAGTTGCGCGGGCTTCTGTCCCGCTGCGCGCTCGGCGACGGCCTCGTGCATCTCCGCGCGATCCCCGTCCTTGCGTTCCCCGTCCTTCTTCTCGCGATCCTGATTCGACATCATCCGCTCCTCCTAGTCGTCCGTTTAAAATTCAACTCAAGCGGCGGCACGGCCGCGTTGCACTGCGCGCACGCGCTCGATCAAACGCGGCAAATCTTCGCGCGTGTAGACGGGGATGCCGCGCGTCGCATGCTCGTCGAGCGCGCCCGCGCTCCACGCCGCGAACCGCGCGCGCGCTTCGGGAGCGTTCTCGCCGTCGTCGAAGAGGTAGAGCGCGGAGGTTTTCGCGAGCGCGCGCCGCGCCGACGGCTTGATTCTCTCCGCGCCCGAGGCGCGCGCCGCCATCAACATCAAATCCACTTCCACAAACTGCACGAAACTCGTGCCCTCAATCAGCACGCCCCCCGACCGGACGCGCTCAAGCGCAGCCCTGATGCCGCGCTCCACCTGCTTGTCCGTGACGACGACCCAATGGACGTTCGACGCCCCGGCGTCCCAGTATCGCCCCGTGTCTTTGCCCGCCGCGTAAGTCTCCGCGCGGCCGGAACGAATCACCGGTTCTTCCGCCAGGAGATGGCTCACGCAGCACGCGTGCGGGTCTTTGCCGCACGAACGATAATGGCCGCGCGTGATCTTGACGGCCTCCCAGCCGAAGGGAAGCGCGCCGAGCAGTTCGCACATCAAAGTGGTCTTGCCCGCGTTCGAGGAGAAGCCCCCGACGCCGACGGTGGTAAAATTCATAGTCCCTTTGAAAACTCTTTCAGACCCGGTGGCGACATTATGCAATCGCGCCCCGTCGAAACGGAAGCGCGCGGGCGTTCGTCCCCCGCCCGGCCGACTCCTTTAACCCGCCCGCCCGCTTGGCAACCGGCGCGTCCGCGCTATAGATTAGCCGACTACGATTATTCGCGCGAACTCGAAAAGACTTTTATGACGAACGACAACGCCGCGCCGCCCGCCGCTCTCGTCCGGCTGATCGGCGAGACGCTGCAACGACACGGCGACGACGCGCTCCCGCCGGGGGCACGCGCGGACGACGCCGCCCGCGCCTGGATCGAGGC
>DASQNL010000146.1:0-14081 GCA_035644995.1 Pyrinomonadaceae bacterium
GGTCTCCGTGTGCTGTTCGACATCCTTGTTGACCACGACCTCTTCGACCACGCGTGCCTTCTTATTCACGACCAACTCCTCGTAAGCCTCCCTGATCTCGACGAGCGATTCCTTGAAAGCCTCCGACTCCGTGCCGTGGAAAGTGTAGTCAACCGGGCGACGCTCGACGTTGACGTGTTCCTCGCGCAATTCGACGTTCTCTTGCACGGGCTTCTCCGTCACGTGTGTCTCGACGCGCACGCCGCCGCGCTCCACCTCGCGCTTGCCGACCTGCAACTGCTCCTCGACGACGGGCACGGACACCTGCCCCTGCGTCGCGGCGGCGCGCGGCGCGGCCGCCGGGCGTTGGTGTTCCGCCGTCACTTCCGACGCAGTAGCGTTCGCGCGCCCGCCGCCCGCGAAAGCGTTGTAAGCCGTCTCGGTGGCGTTCGAGTCGAAACCGCTCCAGCCTTCGTCGCGCCATTGGGCGGCGCGCTTGTCGATTTCCACCGCGCCGTGTCGCTTCATGATCGCCACCGCGCCTTCCGCGCGTTCGTCCGCTGCATCCACGCTGACGAGCGTGCCGCCGCGGCGCACGCCTTCGGCATAATAGTTGGCGTCTTCTTCGGGCACGCCGAGGCGCGTGAGGCCGCTGATCAGCCCGCCCGCGGTCGCGCCGATCCCCGCGCCCGCGATGATGGCGGCGAGCGGCCCGGCCGCCAGCACCGGCCCGATGCCCGGAATGGCGACGGCCGTGAGACTCAAGAGCAGACCCGCGAGGCCGCCGATGGCCGCGCCCGTGCCCGCGCCCATCGCCATGTCCTTAATCTGTTCGTCGCCGTCCTCTTCCACGTAGGCGACCTTCTCGCCCTCGCGGGCGTCCTGTCCTTCGAGCTTCTTCGACATGACTCTGATGTCGTCGCGCTGGAACCCCTCGTTCACCAACTCTTGCACCACGCTCTGCGCCTCGGCGCGATTATCAAACAACCCGATCACAGTTTTCGCCATTGCTTAACTCCCCTTTCAGTTTCTATCCGGCACCACGCCGCCCCGAACTCCGCGCTTCCGTTAAACGCTCACGCTTCCCGGTTCAACTCGATTCGCCGCCCGACGCCTCCGGGCTGCCCACACGCCCCCTCGTCAAACGGCTGTTATCAACTTCATCGTCGCCGACGCGCTCGACCACGGCCTCTTCGCTGCGCAGGGTCACGCGCTGCGGTTTGTAAGTTTCGACCTCGCCCTTCGTGATGTGCAGTTCCTCTTTCAACATCAGACGCTTTTCCACCACCACCACTTCTTCGAGCAGCGAGATGATCATCGTGTTGCCGACGTGGCGGACGGGCACCGGCGCATCCACGACGCGGTTGATCGGCACGCGCTTGACCTGCACCTCCTCGCGCATCAACGGTTCGTCCACCACTTCCTCGCGCTCGTGAACCACCTTCCTGACGCGCACGCCGCCCGTCTGCACCTTGCGCTTCTGCACGTCGAGCGTTTCGGCGATGACGGGCATCACGATGCGTTCCTCTTCGCGCGTGCGGTTGGGGGTCACGATGGTTTCGTCCGCGTCAACGGCAACTTCGCGCCGCCCTTCCGACGTGCGCGCGATGTCGGAGAGGCTGAAGGGGAGGGTGAAACTGCCGTCGTCCTGCAAGACCAACTCGTCCACGGGAACATAGGCTTGCCGCCCGTTATCGAGATGAACGAGCACTTCGGGACGGCCGCCCTCGCGCGTCTGCGGCACGGCGGTATCAATGCGCCCGCGCTGGCCGTCGCGGTCGGTGACGATTGCGCTTTTCTGTCCTCCGGTTCCTGCTGTGGCTCTCGTTTGACTCATCTGTTATTCCTTTCGTCTGCATCCGGCGACCGCGCGGCCGTGCTCCTAAAACAGAAATCTCGCGGTGGCGACGACCGAGACGAGCGCGGCCAAAATCAGGATCACGAGGAGCGGCAGCGACAATCGCGCACGCTGCGCCGGGCGTTCGTAGACGCCCACCGCGCGCCGCCCGCCGGTCGGCGCGAAGTCGCTTTGTTGCGCGGTCTCGCGCGCCGCGTCGCCCATGGCCGCCGGGGCGGAGGCCGTCGCCGTCAGTTTGTCGTCGCGCCTCTGGTCGTCTCTCATTGCGTATTTCGTCCGCCCGTTTCGTGATGACGGCGCACCGTTCGCATCTCGCCAAAACAGCCGCCGCTCGCCGTGATGTGTGAGGCCGGACGATGCCGCCCTCGTCGGGTAAGGGGGCATCGTCCGAACTTCAAGCACGCGCGGCCGAAAGCCTTGAGAACTTCCGGCCGCGCGCACCCGTCATGTTTTACCGCTTGCGATCCGTGCGGGTCGTCTCGTTCGTGTTGACCTCTTGCACGTCAACATCCGTGCGCCGCAGGGTGTCGTGGACGGTCTCCGTGTGTTCCTCGACCTGTTTGCCGACGACCACTTCTTCGACGACGCGCGCCGTCTTGGAGACGACGGCCTCTTCGGCGCGCTCCGTGACTTCGAGCGTGCCTTCGCGGAACGCCTCGTCGGCGTTCGTCACCGGGCGATCAACCGGGCGGCGTTCGACGTGCACGCGCTCCTCGCGCAGTTGCACTTGCTCCGTCACCGGCTTCTCCTCCACGCGGCTCTCGACGCGCACGCCGCCGCGTTCGACTTCGCGCTTGCCCACCTGCAACTCTTCCTCGACCACCGGAATCGTCGTCTCGCCGCGATACACGCCCTCGGCCTGATTGGTGTTCCACTCCCGCTCGAAGTGTTCGGCGTCTTCATCCGAACGCGGGTTGAAACCCATCACGATGCCGCCCTCTTTGACGCCCGCTTCATACTCTTTCGCGCGGTCTTCCGGGATGCCTGAGCCGACCATCGCGCCGATCAATCCGCCGGCCGCGCCGCCCGCGCCCGCGCCGACGAGTGCGCCCGCGAGCGGCCCCGCCACGAGCAGGCCGAGTCCCGGCAGGGCGACGCTCGTGCCGATGGCGGCAATCGCGCCGAGGATCGCGCCGGTCGTGCCGCCGATGGCCGCGCCCGTGCCCGTGCCTTCCAGAGCTTTGCTGCCGAGTTCCGTGTCGGCCGCGTCGCTGCCCTCCGGGTAATATTTATTGCGAGTCTCGTCCGACATGATGACGTTGATGTCGTCTTTGCTGTAGCCGCGGTCGGAAAGTGAAGTGTAGGCGCGCTCCGCGCTGTCCCTGTCTCTAAACATGCCCGTAATAACTTGTGAGCGTTTTTGTGTCGTCCCTGTCGAATCTGCCATTCTGTTTATGTCCCTTTCAGCTTGTATGACTTTTCCCGCCTCACAACACGGGGAAATCGAGAAACGAACTTCAATCTGCCCCGCGCCGTGTATGATTTCGCGTCGCCGACGCAATTCCGAAAGCGCATAGTGCAAGGAGCGTTCCCAAAGTTGAAACAACGTGCTCGCCGCGCCGCCGGGCGCAATTCGAGGCGTGGCCGCAGCCTCATTCGTGTACAATCGTGGCCGTCGTCGGGAGCAACTTGAAAATTTGTGTTCGGGGAAGGGGAGAGTCAAAGTGAAAGCAATCATCAACGTGTTTCGTCTCGCGCTCGTCTTATGTGTGTGTGCGGTCAGGGTGAGCGCGCAGGTCGCGCCCGCCGAGACGGCGTCGGCGGCGGGCGGCGAGCCGCGCGTCGCCTTGACGGAAGCGACCACGGCTTTCGACGCGGCCGGTCGCATTGCGCTCGGCGGCACGCTTCGCACCACCGCGCTCGCGGGCACGCAGGACGCCCCGGCGCGCAACGTCCTCATCGCCATCGAAAATCGCAGCCAATTTTTTTACAACTACGTCTCCGGCTCGGCCACCTTTTACGACGCGGGCGGCGTGCGCTGCGGCGAAGGCATGTGGAAGGTGGGGACGCTGGCCGTCGGCGAAGTGGCGGAGGTGGACACGCCGGGCTTGCGCCTGACTTGCTCGCCCGCCACGTGGCGCATCGTCGCGATCAACCTGTTGACGCGTTCGACGGACGTGGCGAAACCGGACGGCGGCGCGCCCCCCGCGCCCGACGGCGCAACGCCCGCCACGACGACGACACACGCGGGCGCGCCCTCAACCGTGGCCTCGCCGCGCCTCGAAATCAACATCAACGGCCGGACGCTCCCGCTGCAAATCGGCAACCCGCTCGAAATCATCGTCGGCAACGAGCGCGTGAACATCGTCGTCAATCCCGTTCCCTGAGCGCGTCGGAGCGCGCTGCGAGTGGAGAGAGAGAGTTTGTTGACAAGTTACTTATGAGTCGTCATCACGAAGGCATCACGGCGAGAGGGCGCGCGCGCACCCCGGCCTCGGACGAGGACGTGCTCGCCGCTCTGCGCGAGATCGTCGGCGCGGAGCATTTGCTCGTTGACGAAGATAAGGTCGAGCCTTACGCGGCCGATGCGGTGAAGGAGAAGTTTCCGCCCGAAGCCGTCTTGCTGCCGCAAACGACCGCCGAGGTCGCCGCGATTCTCAAACTCGCCAACGAACGCCGGTTTCCCGTCACGGCGCGCGGCGGCGGCGTCGGCTACACGGGCGGCGCGGTGCCGGTCGAGGGCGGCGTCGTCATCGGCACGGATCGCATGAACCGCATCCGCGAGATTAACGCCGACGATCTCTACGTCGTCACCGAACCGGGCGTGACGACCTACGCTTTGCAGCAGGCGGTCGAAGCCGAAGGGGTTTTTTACCCGCCCGACCCGGCCTCTTACAAGACCTCTTTCATCGGCGGCAACATCGCGGAGAACGCGGGCGGCATCCGCTCCGCCAAGTACGGCGTGACGAAGCATTACGTGACCGGCCTCGAAGTCGTGACGCCGACGGGCGAAGTGATCCGCACCGGCGGCTTGACGAGCAAGAACGTCGTCGGCTTCGACCTCACCGGACTCATCTGCGGCTCGGAAGGCATGCTCGGCATCATCACCGAGGCGACGCTCAGACTCCTGCCGCTGCCCGAAGCGACGCGCACCGTGCGCGCCACGTTCAAGACGATGTCGGAGGCGTGCGCCTGCGTGCCGCGCTTCAACCGCGCGCGCGTGACGCCGGTGGCGATTGAGGTCTTGGACAGAAACGCCATCGCGGCCGTCGAGACGGAATTTGCCTTCGGCTTCGGCGCGGATGCGGGCGCGCTCCTGCTCGTCTCGGTTGACGGGCACGCCTCGGAGGTCGAGCGCGACGCGCTCATCTGCGAGCGGGTCGTCTGCGACGGCGGCGGCTTCGATGTGATGCGCTCCGAAACGCGTGAGGAGGAGGAGCGTCTGTGGGACGTGCGCCGCGCCATTTCGCCCGCGCTCAAAAAATTCGGCACGATGAAGTTCAACGAAGACGTGGTGGTGCCGCGCTCGCGCGTGCCCGAACTCGTCGCGCGCATCGAGGAGATCGGGCGTCTGCACGACACGTTCGTCGTCAACTTCGGCCACGCGGGCGACGGCAACATCCACGTCAACTTCATGTGCGACCGCGACGACCCGGAAGCCATGCGCCGCGCGCGCGCCGCCGTCCGCGACACCTTCGCCTTTTCCGTCGAACTCGGCGGCACGATCAGCGGCGAGCACGGCATCGGTTACGTCAAAGCCCCCTATCTCGACATGGCGCTCGGCGCGGCGACCATCGACGCCATGAAAAGCATCAAACGCGCGCTCGACCCGAACGGAATTTTGAATCCGGGCAAAATGTTTGTGTAATGGTCAGATTGTCGGTAGTCCGTTGTCAGTAGTCAGTTGTCAGTAGTCCGTTGCCGGTCGCCCTCGCGCGAATGGCTAAAGATGGAATTGCTCAACCGACGACAGACAAAGAACAACTGACTACTGACGACGGACAACGGACAGCTTTCATGCTCTCAACCTTACTCGAACTCCAACGCTTGAAGCGGCTCGACCGGACTGGCTGGGTGCTGCGCGGGCTTGCGCCGGGGGCGGAGTCGGTGGCGGCGCACAGCTACGGCGTGGCGTTCACGGCGATGCTCCTGGCGGACGAGGTGCGTGCGCGCGGCGTCGAGGTGGATGTCGAGCGGGTGTTGCGCGTCGCGCTGTTGCACGATCTGGCCGAGGCGCGCACCGGCGACATGCCGCGCACGATGGCCTTGTATTACGGCGCGGAAGCGCGGGCGTCGGCCGAGCGCGCGGCCTTCGATGACATGGTGCGTGATCTGGGCGCGGGGCGCGGCGCGGACTACGGAGCGTTGCATGCGGACTACGAGGCGCGCGAGAGTTTGGAGGCGCGGCTGGTGAAGGCGGCCGACATCGTCGACTTGCTGGCGCAGGCTTTGGCGTTCGAGCGCGCGGGCGCGCGCGAACTGGGAGAGTTTTGGGAGGGCGCGCGGGAGCGCGACTTCGGTTTGGAAGGGGCGGCGAAAGAGGTCGTCGCGGAGATGTTCGGCGCGCTCGTCGCGGCGCGTGAAGCGTTGCGTTGAGCGCGCGCGCGCACAGGCGCGTCGTCGTGCGGAGAATGAATGCTCGATTGGATAAAAGAATTGACGAATTCGCTCGGCCTCTCCGGGCGCGGCGTCATCTGGATAGTTTTGTTCTCGGTCGTCACCTTTCTGGTGAGCATCGCCGCGACCATCGTCGTGCTCGTCAAGCTGCCGGATACTTATTTCAAGGCCGAGCACGGGCGCGAGTTTTGGGTGGAACGCCACCCGGCGTTGCGTTGGGGCGGCCTCGTCCTGAAGAATTTGTTGGGCGCGTTTCTGGTGTTGTTCGGCGTCGTGATGTCTTTGCCGGGCGTGCCGGGGCAGGGCGTCTTGACGATCCTGATGGGCGTGATGCTGCTCGATTTTCCGGGCAAGCGACGGCTCGAACTCAAACTCGTGAGCCGCCCCAAAGTTCTGCGCGCCATCAACCGCATTCGCGGCAGGTTCAACCGCCCGCCGCTCGTTTTGGATGAGACATGAGGCGGGGAAAAGGGGAAGGGGAAGACAACGCTCCGCGCGCGGCCGGTTATGTCTTACCCTTACCCTTTCCCCTTTTCCCCTTCCCCCGGTCTGTTCGTGGCGCGCGTTGACAAGGGCGGAGCGCTTTGTTAGGTTCGGCTATTAAGTTTTAAAAGGAATTTTGCCGGATCGGAGGCTTTACCGGCATCGGCGTCTGACACTTTTTGATGAACGGTTCAAACTCATTTCGGGCAGGCTCGCGGAGGCGGAGTTACGCGCTGGCGTTGGTCTTGGGGCTGGCGTCGCTCGCGGGCGGGAGCGGCTGCTCAAGATTCTACAAGAGCAAGGTGACGGTGCCGCCGCTGCTCGCCCCGCTCACAGAGGCCGCGCCCGGCGAACTCATCGAAGTGGTCAACCGTCTGGCGCAAGTGCAATCCCTGCGCGGCAAGATCGACATCCAGTTTTTAGACACGTCGTTTGCCCAGTGCGGCGTCACCGAGAAGTATCGCACGGCCGAGGGCGACGTGATCCTGCAACGCGACGGCAAGATTTACCTCGTCATCAACGGGCCGTTCAGCGTCAAGATCGCGGAGATGACTTCGGACGGCGAGCGTTTTCGCGTCGCCGTCTTGCAGGGCGACGACAAGTGGCGGCGTTTCCTCAAGGGAACGAACACCGCTAATTATCAAAGGATCGAGAGCGGCGCGGAGGTTGACTGCGGCAAGGGCGACCAGAAGAAGACGGCGCAGATGCAGCAACGCGCCGCTTCCGCCTTCTCCGGCCTCCGCCCGCAGCACTTCACGGATGCGTTGCTCGTGCGCCCCGTCAACATCTCGCCCGGCGCAAACCTGATCTACGTGCGCAGCGAAGCCTTCGCCGAAGACATCGACACGCGGCCGAACGCGAAGCGCGGCGCGCGCGTCGTGCGCGGCTATTACCAACTGGACGAACTCGCGCCGGAGACGGACGGGCGCGCACGCCTCTTGCGCCGCTTCTGGTTCGACCGCTTCGGCGAGATCAGGCTGGCGCGGCTGCAAACGTTCAGCGAGCGCGGGGAGTTGACGACCGACGTGGTTTATCGCAACCCGAAGAGTTTCGGCGAGACGACGAAATACACGCTCCCCGCCGACATCGAAATCACGCGCCCGCAGGATCGCTATTCGCTGCGCATCAGCTATCAAGTGCCGGAAGCCGTCAAAGTGGATCAGCCGTGGCCGACGGATGTGTTCGCGCTGGAAAACAAATCGAACCTGCCGGAAGTTGATCTGGACGCGAGAAAGCCGTGACGGGTGACAAGTGACAAGATAAGTCTTGTTCTTTCCCGTCACCCGTCACCCGTCACCCGTCACCCGCTTATGGAGAGCCTGGTCGCCAATAACATTCGCCAGCGTCCCTTGCGCGCGCTCGTCAGCATCGCGGGGGTCGCGCTCGGCGTGTGTCTGGTGATGCTGTTCACGGGGCTGTCGCGCGGCATGTCGAACGACATGCAGCGGCGTTCGTCGAGCGTGCTCGCGGAGATTTACTTCACGCGGCCGGGTGGGATGGAGTTGACGACTTCGACGGCGAACCTGAGCACGAAGTACGTAGACGAGTTGATGAAGGTCGAGGGCGTGAAGTCGGCCGTCCCGGTCATCCGCTACATCTTTCAGGGCGGGCGCGGCTTCGGCTTCGAGCAGGTTCAGGGTGTTGATTGGGAGCCTTACGCCGCGATGAACAATTTGCACCTCGTCGCGGGGAGTGCGCCCGCCGCCGCCGACGAGATCATTATCGACGAGACGAAAGCGCGCAACGGCAATCTGGGCGTCGGGAGCACGCTCAGCCTCTTCGGCGGCAAGCCTTACCGCATCACCGGCATCTATTCGCCCGAAGCCGAGGCGCGCGTGAAGATGTCGCTCGCATCGATGCAGGACGCGCTCGAAGCGCCGGGAAAGTGTTCGTACATTCTGATCAAAACGCGCGAGGGCATAGACCCGCTCGCCGTGGTGCAACGCATCGAGGCTCAAGCCTCGACGCAGGGCAACAAGATACAGTTTACGCGCGACATTCCCATGAATATCGAGAAGACGATTCCTTATCTCGGCGTCTTTCTGCGCGCGCTCGTCGGGTTGTCGGCCGTCGTGAGCGGGCTGGTCGTGATGCTCGCCATGTACACGACGATCACGGAGCGGACGCGCGAAATCGGCATGCTCAAAGCGCTTGGGGCGTCGCGCGGCTACATCGTTTCGGTCATCGAGCGAGAGGCTTTCGTCATCAGCCTGCTCGGCCTGGTCGTCGGCTTCGTCGTCTCGTTCGTCGCGGGCTACCTGATCAATCGCGCTTACGGGCTGCTTTTCGAGTATGGTTGGCGGTGGGCGATTGTGGCCGCCGCGATTGGCCTCGGCGGCGGCGTCCTCGGCGCGCTCTACCCGGCCGTGCGCGCGGCGAATCTCGATCCGGTCAACGCTTTGGCGCATGAGTGACGGGTGACAAGTGACGGGCGACAAGATCAAAAACTTGTCTCTATCCTGTCACCCGTCACCTGTCACCTGTCACTTATGAAAACAATTCTGCAAGCTGAAAATGTCGAGAAAGTGTACCGCGTCGGCAGCATGGACGTGGCCGCGCTCAGGGGCGTGTCGCTGGATTTGGAGGAGGGCGAGTTTCTCGCCATCATGGGGCCTTCCGGGTGCGGCAAATCGACGCTCCTGCACCTGCTCGGCGGCCTGCTCACGCCTTCGAGCGGCCGCATCGTGATCGACGGCGAAGACCTGACCGCCGCCTCCGACGCCAAACGCACGGACATCCGCCGTCGCAAGATCGGGTTCGTCTTCCAACGCTTCAACCTCTTCCCCACGCTCACCGCCGAAGGCAATCTACGGCTCGCCGAACGCATTCACGCGGGCGGCGGGGGCGGCGGCGGCGATAACTCCGACCGGCGACGCGAGGTGCTCGCCCTCCTGAAACTCGAAGACAAAATGCACCACAAGCCGCTCGAACTCTCCGGCGGCGAGCAGCAGCGCGTCGCCCTCGCCCGCGCCATCGTCAACCGCCCGGCCATCATCCTCGCCGACGAGCCGACCGGAAATCTCGACTCGGAAAACTCCGCCATCGTCCTCAACATGTTTCAGGAGATGAACTACCGCTTCAACCAGACCATCATCATGATCACGCACAACCCGGAGGCCGCCGCCATGTGCCGCCGCATCGTGCAGATGCGAGACGGACAAATTGTTGCGCCAAACACGGGTTTGCAGGTATAATCCCCGACGGTAGCAGGTGACACGGACAAGGGCGTGCGCTTTTGTCTTTGCCACCTGTTGCTTTTATGGCAACCCCTTTTTTCGGATTCGGATGGTGAGACGGACGGTGAGGCGGTTTTGAAGTTCCTCCAAAAGCTGTTTTTCTGGTCGTATGGACGCAGTACATGGCAATATGACGTGTTGTGCGTCCTCATCCTCGCGTTTATCTTTTTAACGCCCCGAAATTGGTTTGAAAATAGCGAACGCGGCCACCGCGAAGCGCATCAAAAAGGCTCTACGACGGCGACGCGTTTGTTGCTTGTCTGGCCGGAAGATTCTCCGGCAAATCCCGGCACAGAAGATGTTAAAAGGCGCGTGCAAAGTGTCACGAATCGCGCCGATGTGCGGGTGAAAGGGATGCGTCCGGTGGCGGACGCGGGCGGCAAAGTGGTCGCTTACGAGGTTGACATCGAATAGGCTTTCTTTATAATCGGCCGGATTTTCAGCCGGGCGAAAGTTTAGTTCCCCTAATTTTTGAAGGAGTTTGCATGAAGAGATACTTGACGCTTGGCCTCGCAGTTGTTTTAACAGCCATCCTCGCATGTTCCGTCGTTCCCCCGACGACCAACGCGCAGAGCGCGGGTCTGGTCAGTTCGATTTTCTCCAAGATGGAGCGCAACCGCCGCGATTTGCGCAGCCTGCGCGCCGCGATCAGCATGGAGAAGTACAACGCGCAGTTGAAGGACAGCGATAAACAGTCGGGCACGGTGATTTATCTGCCGGGCGCGGGGAAAAACGCTTTCGTGCGCGTTGACTGGCAGCGTCCGCAGCAGGAGACGCTGGCCGTCGCCGACGGCAAGTACACGTTGTTCCGGCCGCGCCTCAAGATGGCCTACGTCGGCGAGGCCAATTCGAACCGTAACAAGGTGTCGAGCGTGCTCGGTTTCGGCCTCGACGCGACCAAATCGCAGTTGACGAGCGCCTACGACGCGCAGAACGTGTATGACGAGACGCTCTGGGGCGGCGTGCAGACCACGCACATCAAGCTCGTCCCGAAGGGCGGCGCGCGCTACAGCTACGCGGAACTCTGGGTGGACGGCAACGGCATGCCCGTCCAGACCAAGGTCGTGGAGAAGAACGGCGACGCGACGACCGTGCGCCTGATGAACGTGCAGCGCAACGCGCAGGTCTCGAAGAACGAGTTCAAAGTCGATCTCGGCTCGGACATCAAGAAAGTCCGCGGCTAAAAGTTCGGCCGAACGCTAATCACAGCCAAAGGGTTCCGGCTCCCCACAGACCGGAACCCTTTGCCGTTTCCGGCGGGCGCGTTTCGCCTAATCGCCCCGGCCTTCTTGCGTTCGGGCGCGTAGATTTCGTATCTTCTCACCCGAAATCCGCGCGAGCGCGTAGCGCAAGGCAGCACACACAAGGGCAGGAGTTCGGGCGCGGGCGCGCTTATGTCGCCCTTCGCATCTACGGCCAGATGAAGAGAAGCAATTTCCTTAAACTCAAGGCGCGCGAAGTCGGGTTCATCGCGCGCGGCCTGTTATCGCCGAACCACCCCGTCCTGGCGCACGTCATCCCCATGCGTCGCTGCAACCTCGCCTGCGCCTACTGCAACGAGTATGACGACTTCTCCGACCACGTGCCGACCGAAGAGATGCTGCGGCGGCTCGACAAACTCGCCGACCTGAAAACTTCCATCGTTACCATCTCCGGCGGCGAGCCGATGATGCACCCGGACATTTTCGAACTCGTCCGGCACATCCGGCGGCGCGGCATGATCGCCGGTCTCATCACCAACGGTTTTTATCTCACGCCCGAAAAGATCAAACGCTTCAACGAGGCCGGGCTGGAATACTTACAGATCAGCATCGACAACGTCGCGCCCGACGAGGTTTCGAAGAAGAGTCTGAAACTGCTCGACAAGCGTTTGCAGTGGCTCGCCGAGCACTCGGATTTTCACGTCAACATCAACTCCGTCATCGGCGGCGGCATCAAGAACCCGGACGACGCGCTCGTCATCGGACGACGCGCCCTCGAACTCGGTTTCTCCACCACGGTCGGCGTCATCCACGACGGGCAGGGCATCCTCAAGCCGCTCGCCGACGATGAGCAGCGCGTCTACCGCGAACTCAAGCAACTCGGCAAGCAAGAGTATGCGCGGCTCGGCTGGTTTCAGGATAATCTCGCCGCCGGTCGCCCGAACGAGTGGAAGTGCCGCGCCGGAGCGCGCTACCTCTACGTCTGCGAAGACGGCCTCGTTCACTACTGCTCGCAGCAGCGCGGCTACCCCGGCATCGCGCTCGCCGATTACACGATGGAAGATTTCAAGCGCGAGTATCACGCGGAGAAGCCCTGCGCGCCGCTCTGCACCGTCGCCTGCTCGCACAAAGTCGCCATCCTCGACAACTGGCGCAACCCGCAAAAACCCATCAGCATCAAGCAGCCGGGGAAGGATGTCGGCGAGACGATCCGGCAAGTGCTCAGTGCGGAGTAGTTCCGCGCCGAGAAGTCGTTCGCTCCACTCCCGGCCTAAGTCAACTCATTCTTAAACTCTCACTGGGAGGCGAGTTTGAATTTACCGGCGAGTCGCACATACCTCTCCCGCTGCTGCTGCGCGTTTCTCATCCTCTGCCTGCCGGCCGCGCCCCGTCCCGCCGTCTCTTCCGGCGCGACGCCCTCTGCGCGACAAACTTCCGTCGTCGCGCAGCAGGCCGCTGCGCCCGTCGCTCCCGTCACGCTGAAATTTCCCGTGTTCGTCATGGACAAGAAGGGGAAGTTAATCTCCGGCCTGACGAAAGAGGAGTTCACCGTCACCGACGGTAAGACCGAGCGCGAGATCAACTATTTCAATGCGGACGAGTTGCCCGCCAGCATCGCCGTGCTCATCGACAGTTCAGGGTCAATGCAACCGCGTGTCCTGCGCGCCGCCAGATATGCGGCGTCGAGGTTTCTGGCTCAGGGGCATCCGGCGAACGAGTATTTCGTCGGCGAGTTTAGCGACGATTGGCGCAGCTTAATCGGCTGGATGGGGGATTCGCAATCAGTTGCCGAAGCCTCGCACAAACTCTCGGCGGCCTCGGCGGCGGCACCGGCGCGCCCCAACTCCGGAGGACGCGGGCAGACGGCGTTGTACGATGCCTGCGACGCCGCGCTCGACGCACTCCTTAAACGCTCGAAGCCGAGACGCATCCTGCTGCTGATTACGGATGGGCAGGATAATCGATCACGCGTCACGTTTAAAGAAGTCCGCCGGAAGTTAATAGCATCGAACGTGCAGATTTACGGCATCGGTCTCGCCGCGCCGGAAGACCCGGAGAGTCTCCGTCTGAGCGGTCAGGCCATCCTCGATGAATTGACGGCCGCGTCCGGCGGGCGGGCTTACTTCCCGCAGAGCATCAGAGATACAAAAGAATTAGACTTGGCTATCGACCAGGTCGCGTCGGAGCTACGACATCAATATGTCATCGGGTTCACGCCGGCAAACGCCGCGCCGGGCGGCAAGTGGAACAAAGTCAAGATCAAAGTGACGCCGCGCCGCGCCGAACTCAAAGAACTCTTAGTCCGCAGCCGCGAAGGATATTTTTCGCCGTCGCCGCCCGCGCCTTGAAGCGAACCCGCCGCCTCACTCACGCCCGAAACCACTTCCCACTTCAATGTGCGCCCGCGCCGCTTCGCATCCGGCCGACGCGCTGCAAGACCTGCGCGCAAAGCGCGTCCGCAGCGGGGCGCGCGCACGCGCTGCCCTGCAAAAACTTCTGATATTCGGCGGCCGCTTCGTCCGTGCGCCCGAGCGCGTCGAGCGCGGAGGCGATGCGATAGGCGAGCAGTTCATCGGGTTCGCCGCCGCGTTCGGCCGCGCGGAATTCGGCGAGGGCGGCTTCCGTCTGCCCGTCTTCGGTGAGTTGGAGGGCGAGGAGTTTATGCGTGTGCGCGTCGTCGGCGAGGCGAAGCGCGGCGCGATATTCGCGGATGGCGGCGTCGCGCCGCAGGCGCAGGCGCGCGTCGGCGGCGCGTGCGAGGTGCGC